>CAZUWA010000018.1:0-30063 GCA_964623895.1 uncultured Lachnospiraceae bacterium
GTTTGACATTACCTTTACTGATAAAGACAACCGGATCAAATATCCGCATCAGACCTCTTGGGGTGTTTCCACAAGAATGATCGGTGCAATCATCATGACTCATGGCGATAACAACGGACTGATTCTTCCGCCTGCTATCGCTCCCATTCAGGTGGTGGTCATCCCCGTGCAACAGCACAAGGATGGCGTTATCGAAAAGGCAACGGAAGTGGCAAATGCACTGAAAGCGGCGGGACTTCGTGTACATCTTGACGACAGCGAACAATCTCCCGGTTGGAAGTTTAGCCAATATGAGATGAAGGGTGTTCCGGTGCGTTTGGAGATCGGACCGCGTGATATCGAAAACAATTCTTGTGTGCTTGTTTCGAGAGTGACCAGAGAAAAGAAATTCGTTTCGCTTGAAAACATTGAGGTGCAGGTTCAGGATATGCTTAGATTCGTTTATGACGAATTGGTGGCAAGAGCCGAAAAGAACAGAGCAGAAAAGACTTTTGATGCCCATAACAAGGAAGAATTCCTTGACATCGCGGCAAATCGCCCCGGATTTATTCGTGCAATGTGGTGCGGCGACACCGCTTGTGAAGAGGAGATCAAGGATATCACCGGAGGCGTGAAGTCGAGATGTATTCCCTTTAAGGAGGAGCGATTATCAGACAGATGTGTTTGCTGCGGCAAACCTGCAAAGCATATGCTCATTTGGGGACGGCAATATTGATGATATACAAAGAGACCGTGACAAAAACGCGGTCTCTTTTTCTGGTCGTGTGTGCTTTTTACAAAAAGACAATAAATTTCTTTTCGAAAATCAAAAAAAGCACTTGACAAGTTCTTTTTCCTGTGGTATACTCTGTAAAGTGATTTGCTTTACAGGAGAAAAACAATGGCAAACAGTGCCGGCGCGGAGAAAAATTACAAAGTTGGTATGCTCCTTGATTTTTACGGAGAATTGCTCAGTGCGCGTCAAAGAGATATTCTCGATCTTTACTATAACGACGATCTGTCGCTCTCCGAAGTCTCGGAGGAGTGTGGGATCACTCGTCAAGGAGTAAGAGATGCCATTGTGAAGGGCGAAAAACAACTTCTCGATTTTGAAAATCGACTTGGCTTGCTTGAAAAATCGGAGAAGAATAAAGAAACGCTCAAAAAAATGCAGGCAGAATTCTCAAAACTCGAAGAGAAGGGAATTGATATTGCCCCAATCAAGGAGCTTGCGAAGGAATTGCTTTTCTAAAAAAGACACGGAAAGGAGCCAAACCCCAATGGCGATGTTTAATAGTTTATCGGACAGATTGGAATCGGCTTTCAAGAAATTCCGCAACAAGGGCAAACTCACGGAAAGCGATATAAAAGAAGGGATGCGAGAAATTAAGCTTGCCCTTTTAGAAGCAGATGTCAACTTCAAAGTCGTTAAAGATTTTATGGCAATTGTTTCGGAGCGTTGTAAAGGACAGGAAGTTTTGGAGAGTCTGACGCCCTCACAACATATCGTCAAAATCGTCAATGAGGAACTGACCGCGCTGATGGGCGGTTCGGTCGCGAAATTAGAAATTTCCTCACGCCCCCCAACTGTCATCATGATGGCAGGTCTGCAGGGTGCGGGTAAAACAACGCATTGCGGCAAACTTGCCGGGATGTACAAAGCGAAAGGCAAGCGTCCGTTGTTGGTCGCCTGTGATATTTACCGACCTGCTGCAATTAAGCAGTTGCAGATCATCGGCGAACAGGTTGGCATTCCGGTATTCACGGCTCCCGAAGGCACAAAACCTGTGGAAATTGCCAAGATGGCAATGGCACATGCCGACCGTTACGGGCATGACATGGTCTTTATAGACACCGCAGGAAGACTTCATATTGATGAAGTGATGATGGAAGAGATCAAGAGCATCAAGGAAGAGATCAAGCCTCATGAGATCTTGTTGGTCGTGGACGCTATGACCGGTCAGGATGCAGTCAACGTAGCGAAGGCATTCAACGATCTTCTTGATATCACCGGCGTCATTATGTCGAAAATGGACGGCGATACAAGAGGAGGGGCGGCTCTTTCTGTAAAATATGTGACGGGCAAGCCGATCAAATTCATAGGTGTCGGCGAAAAAATAGATGCGATTGAGCCGTTTTATCCTGACAGAATGGCATCTCGTATTCTCGGTATGGGGGATGTGCTGTCTTTGATCGAAAAGGCGGAAGCGGCATTTGATGACAAACAGGCGGAAGAGCTTGAAAAGAAGATGCGTGAGCAGACCTTTGATCTTGATGATTTCCTCGATCAGTTCGAACAGATAAAAAAGATGGGTTCGATGGATCAACTTCTTGCCATGATTCCGGGGCTTGGATCGAAGGCGGCTGATATCCACATTGATGAAAAGCAGGTGGGACGCATCAAGGCAATCATCCAGTCGATGACCAAGGAAGAGCGCAGAAAGCCTGAGATCTTAAATGCCGGTCGCAGAAAGCGTATTGCGGCAGGTTCAGGCAACACAGTACAGGCGGTCAACCAACTTATCAAGCAGTTTGAGCAGACCAAAAAATTAATGAAGGAACTGACAAGCGGTAAGAACAGCAAACTGATGCGAAAAAAATTCGGAAAAAATTTCAAATTTTAGTTTCATAAAGCATTCGCTTAGAAAAAATAAACATCAAAAAATATTATTCGGAGGAATAGAAAAATGGCAGTAAAAATCAGACTTAGAAGAATGGGACAAAAGAAAGCACCCTTCTACCGTATAGTTGTAGCGGATTCCAGATCGCCCAGAGATGGACGTTTTATTGAGGAGATCGGTTACTATAACCCCATGACCAATCCCATTGAGGTAAAGATCGATGCAGAAAAGGCAAAAACATGGCTGTCTAACGGCGCACAGCCCACAGAAACCGTAAAGTCTCTTTTGAAGAAGACTGAGATCATTTGACCTGCCCCTTAGTTTGAAAGAGAGGCAGTCGGATGGAATTAACCAAGGTCTTGACCGATATCGCTCGTAGCATCGTTGATGATCCCGATCAGGTAAAAGTTACTGAAGAGCAGGATCGAAACGGTATTGTGCTAGTTTTGAGCGTTGCCCCTGATGACATGGGCAAGGTGATCGGTAAGCACGGAAAAGTTGCAAAGTCCATCAGACTTGTAATGAAAGCTGCCGCGGGAAACAGCGGTCGCCGTGTGGATGTCGAAATTCGTTAAGCAAAATGCCGTTGAGGGTTCTCCTTGACGGCTGTTTTTGCTTTCTAAAATTTGAAAGTGAAGAATATGAAGAAAAACGACAGCATTTTGCTCACCGTGACCGATATGAACAGCCTCGGCTACGGTGTAGGACATACAGTTGAAGGGAAGGCAGTCTTTGTAAATGACGGCGTGCCGGGTGACACCGTAAAAGGAAAGATCATCAAGGACGGCGGCAGTTATTTTGTGTTGAAAACAGAAGAGATCATCACCCCCTCGGTTCATCGTATTTTGTCGCCCTGTGCGGCTTTTCCAAGGTGTGGTGGATGCGCCTTTTGCCACCTTGACGAGGAATATGAAAAAAAGATCAAAGAAAATTTTGTGCGCGGCTTTTTCTTGAAAGCGGGACTGTCCGATATTGAGATTTTGCCGCTTCTCTCTGTCGGCAGACGGTACGGTTACCGCAATAAGGTGCAATACCCCTACCAAAATGGCGTTTTAGGCTACTATGCACCCCATTCTCACCGCGTGGTGAAGAATGACGGATGCTTGTTGCATCAATCGGAAATGGAACCGGTGCTCTCAGATATAGAGATGTTTTTAAATGAGAATGCCGTTCCTTCTTATGATGAGGAAAATGGGAAGGGTCTTCTTCGTCATGTTTGTCTGCGCTCATCCAAGGAAGGCAAAGAAATGATCTTAACACTAGTGATCGCAGAGGATTCTTTCCCTTACAGCGAGAAATTGATTGCAATGATCAGGAAAAAGCATCCTTCGGTCGTAGGTGTTTATTTGAATATCAATAAAAAGAGAAACAATGTTATTTTAGGGGACAGATGGCAGCTGATCTGGGGAAGACCTACGATGACCGATGAACTGTTATCCTGCACTTTTGAAATGGCACCTGCCTCCTTTTATCAAGTCAACAGGGAAGGGGCAGAATTGCTTTACAGTGAAGCCATCAAGTGTGTGGATCTTCACGGTGGGGAAAAGATAGCCGATCTGTTTTGCGGCATCGGTACGATTGGTATTTGTATGGCAAAAGCCGCACCGATCGCATCGCTCGTCGGTATTGAGGTCATTCCGGAAGCGATAGAAAACGCAAAAAAGAATGCCGAACGTAACGGTATTACAAATGCACGATTCGTATGCGGAGATGCTAACCATCCGGCACTTGAGGAAGTGGATGTGGTTGTTGTTGATCCGCCGCGCAAGGGATTGGATGCCGCGCTTATTGAAAAACTCTCTGCGCTTCCTTTAAAAAAGATCGTCTATGTTTCTTGCGATCCGGCAACACTCGCACGCGATCTTGTTCTTTTTCGAGAAAACGGCTTCGAGATCCACCCTGTACGCCCCGTAGATCTTTTCCCGGGCACGGGACATGTTGAATGTGTCTGCAATCTGGAAAAGAAAAAAAGATCACGATGACCATACATGGTGGAAATGCGGTTGTTTGATGAAAAAAGCAGAGGAGAAGGACGTAAAGTTGTTCCTTCTGGCGATGAATGTATAGAACTGCAAAGAACTTTTGAATATGGAGAACATCGACAGTGGGTCTAATCGGCGGTGCATCCTTGAAAGCGCCTGATTTTGCGGTAAGTGTCTACGCGATTCAATAATTTCACTATAAAAAAAGCACCGAAAATGCGACAGCTTTTTACCGTAAAAGGTATTGAGCTGTCGTGTGTTTTCTTGATTTTAACTGAAAAAATATGTGATGCAAGCAATTTTCCCTGCATTAGAGAAAACTCCACAATTTAAATAATCTATGGTTGGTTATTTGTGTAGTGGATTTTCTTGTATTTGCTTACGCCATTTTGATGGTGGTATTCCTGTTTTTTTCACAAATCTTTTGTGAAAGTAAGAATAATCGGTATAACCGCATTCGGTTGCAATCTCTCCGATAGGTCTTGAAGTTGTTTCGAGCAGATACATTGCTCGTTTTAGTTTTACTTCGTTAATATACTGAATAGGAGAAACACCGAATTCCTTGTTGAACATTCGTATAATATAGTTTTTACTGTAATGAAATTCTTCGCAAATATCCGAAAGTGAAGATATTTTTTCAATATTATCTTCAACATACTGTGATAATTGTTCTGCTATTGGATCTTTATCGGGCTTTTTACTTAATGACAGCAACAGTTTTAGTAACAAGTATTGCAGTTCACTATAAAGTTCATTTTGATGCGAGGCGCGATCAATCCTTGTCATAAGCTCAAAAAGCAGTGAAGGATCAAAACGACCTCTGTAAGCCAGTGCTTCGGGGGCGTCTGTCCATTCTGCATCAAAATGCACATAGAGGTATTGCGGCGCATCACTTGCTACTGCTCCTGCCTGTTTACAATTTTTCTTTTGAATATAATATTCTCCTGCGCAGACCTCTTGTTCCTCGCCGTCCTCTGAAAAGCGCAATATACCGTTATAAACCAAAAGCAAAACATTATCGTGGCAAAAGCGCGTGATGTGACACTCCTTCTTTTGGAAGAATCGAAATGATGCATATTTATAAAATACGGGTTTGTTCAAATCAATTCCTACCATACGTCTCACCTCAATTATTATCGACATATCAATTATACTGAGTTTGTGTGATTTTGTCAATATATTACCTGATTTTATCGATATACAAAAAGAATTTTGGGTGATATAATAAAGAAAAAATATAAGGAGCAATCATATGAACAAATGGGATTTTTATACCTCAAAACAATTAAAGCCCCAGGGTTGGCTGAAGCGTCAGCTTGAAATTCAAGCGGAGGGACTTAGTGGAAATTTAGACAAGGTATGGCGTGATGTAAGGGACAGCGCTTGGATAGGCGGAGAAGCAGATGGATGGGAAAGAGTTCCGTATTGGTTGGATGGATTTATTCCTCTTGCATATCTTTTGGAAAATGAGGATATGATCGAAAGAGCAAAAAAATATATAAATGCGATTCTGTCCTATCAAAAGCCAAGTGGCTGGATATGCCCTTGCAGTGATGAAGATATTCCAAAATACGACAGCTGGGCGGTTCAGCTTATCTCCAAAGTATTGGTTGTATATTATGAATGTTCGGGGGACGAACGAATTCCTGACGTACTCTATCGAGTATTAAAAAATTATTATGAATTGCTTAGTTCCGGAACCATTCACTTGTTCAATTGGGGCAAACAGCGTTGGTATGAAGCTTTTGTTGCTATCAATTTTCTTGCAAAAAAATATAATGAGGATTGGATATTCGATCTTGCGAAGCTTCTTAAAGCGCAAGGAACGGATTTTAGTAAAGTAACGGAACTTTGGAAAAGACCTCTTAATAAGTGGAGATATGAAACTCATATTGTCAATATTGGTATGATGCTCAAATACGAGGCATTGACGTGTGATATGCTCGGAGATGATTATCAAGATGTCGCAGAGGATCTTGTGACGGTTCTTTCAGAATATAACGGTACGCCCGTTGGTCTCTTTACAGGTGATGAATGTCTTGCGGGACTCAGTCCAATACACGGAACGGAACTTTGTTCGGTAGTGGAACAGATGTATTCTTACGAAACATTATTTGCCTATACGGGTGAAGGAAAATGGGCAGAGCGTCTTGAATTGCTCGCTTTTAATGCACTTCCCGCAACAATAAGCGATGATATGTGGGCACATCAATACGTTCAACTGAGCAATCAGATTGCTTGCAAGAGATTTCCAACAAAATCGATTTTTGGAACAAACGGAAGTGATGCGCATTTGTTTGGACTGGAGCCGGAATTTGGCTGCTGCACGGCAAACTTCAATCAAGCATGGCCGAAATTTGCACTTTCTGCTTTCATGCACAAAGAAGACACTGTATTGTCGGCGATTCCTGTACCGTCATCGCTTAAAACAGATGATATTTCCATCTGCTTGAACACAAAATATCCATTTGAAAACAAATTGGAATACATCGTGGAATCAAAAAAGGATATGCGGCTGAAGGTCAGAGTGCCCTCGTTTGCAAAAAATCTTACGGTCAACCAAAAGTCAATGATTTTCTGCGAGGAACTTGATTTTGATATTTCCGCAAACCAAACTACTTGTATTGAAATTGAATTTGAGACAGTGCCGTCTATGATGCTTCGTCCACATAACTTGCGGACGGTAAAATGTGGATCGCTCGTGTTTTCGTTGCCGATTTCATATGAAAAAAGAATGCTTGAATATGAGAGTTATAAGGTAGTAAGAAAATATCCTTACTGTGACTATGAATATATTCCAAAATCTGAATGGAACTACGCGTATTCTTCGCCTTTATTAAAATTGGAAAAACGCGAAATATCTGATGTTCCCTTCAGTTCGGAAAAGCCACCTGTGGTAGTGAAAGCAAAGGTTCAAAATATACCTTGGGGATTTGAAAACGGTTACGAGAGCGTTTGCGCCAAAACGCCGGAGTCAACAGTTCCGTTGGGAGAGGAAAAAAATATAGAACTTTATCCTTATGGTTGTGCAAAATTAAGAATGACCGAACTACCATTGATTTGATATTACAAAAGGGAAGATGCATGCGATAAAAAATCGCCAACATCTTCCCTAAAAGAAAGACAAAGGTTCGTCTCTGTTTCCGTATTCAAAAATGTTTTTGATCCATTATCCGCAGGCCATGTGATTTTGTTATTATTTATTTTTGTTTAAACTAATACTTTTTAATATACCATAGAGTGAAAGTGAAATGCCGATTATAAAAAGTACACATAGAACAATAAAAAACCAAAAAGTATGAGTTCCAAAAAGAAAGCCGAATAATTTAGTGTAGGTTCTCCCATTTATTGTGGCGGTAATTGGCTTGAAAGCAGAGCAGATTATCAATACTATTATTCCTGCCATTGTCATTAAAAACATAGATAGTCCGGAATAAAAGCACCATTGGTATGCAACATTTTGTTTGTTAGTCTCTTCTATTGTCTCTGGTAACGAATTATTACATATTGGGTGTTCGCCCTTGATAAGATAATCTGTTGAAACACCAAAGAAGTCGCTTATCTTAGATAAGTAATCCATATCAGGTGTTGATTGTCCAAGTTCCCACTTGGAAATCGTTTGCCTCGATATGTTGAGTTCTTCGGCTAATTGCTCTTGCGATAATCCTTTTGATTTTCTTAAAGTTGTAAGTGTTTCTCCAAAAAACATAATATCACCTCCATTTGTTTTCTGTATATATGTTATCATAAAAACTCTATTTTATCAATCAACATCTGATGGAATATTCGCAACAACGGTTGGAATCTTTGCACCAATTCATTGCACGACTATTTATAAATCCACTGCTTTCCAAAAAGTTTTCTCAATACAGCAACTGATTTTCTTCACTGTACTCAGCAGTGCATCCGTAGTATTGCGCTTTCCGTTGCATTTCTTCCGGTATATGGTCATTGGGTCACCTCAGTAAGTTCATAAAACGGGTACAAAAAATGCATGGACTTTTGTTGATCCATGCGTTTGGCGGTGTTATTTGTTTTGGTTCGAGACATCTCTAAGAGGGAAAATGCTTTTTTACATCTACAAAATCGGCAGTTAAAATTTCGGCCGTAGAAACGGCGCCCCCCGATAAAATCGGGGGGGCGGGGGGGGCAATATCTTTTTCATTGCCCATTGATGGCGCGCCCAGCAGGATTCGAACCTGCGACCTACCGGTTCGTAGCCGGGCACTCTATCCGCTGAGCTATGGGCGCATCACGATTGTTATTATAGCACACGAATTTCTGTTTGTCAAGGATTTTTTGAAACTTTTTCAATTTTTTTGAGTTAGCAGATGACAGTTTTAACTGTACCCCAAAAGAATAATAATTTAAAAAATTGCGATTTTTGTTGACAATCACTCGTTTTTGTGATATACTTTGCTTGTATAAATGCTTTATTATGACAATAGGGGAAAGATTTATGGATGTATCATTTTTAGCGTTTGTAAATGCAATGTCCGGAAATCCGGTGCTTCTCATTACTGTACTACTGACCCTTGGCGTCATTTTTGTAAATGGTTGGACCGATGCACCAAATGCCATTGCGACTTGTGTTACCACCCGGTGTCTTAGCGTGCGCAAAGCGATTCTGATGAGCGCATGCTTTAATTTCCTCGGTGTGTTCATCATGACACAGATAAACTCTTCCGTTGCTGCCACAATTACAAACATGGTTGATTTTGGCGGAAACACAAAGAATGCCATGATTGCGCTTTGTGCAGCGTTGTTTTCAATTGTCGTTTACAGCGTCGGTGCATCCAAGTTTGGAATTCCAACCAGTGAAAGCCACAGCCTGATCGCAGGAATTACAGGGGCTGCCATTGCGGTTCAAAATGGTTTCGGAGGCATCAATGTCCATGAATGGATCAAAGTCATTTACGGTTTGATTCTCAGTTTGCTGCTTGGTTTTCTTTCAGGTTTTTTGATTTGCAAGTTCGTTGCATGGATCTTTTCTCGCGTAGATCGCAGGAAAACAGATGGCTTTTTTACCGGCGCACAGATCTTCGGCGCCGCCGCAATGAGTTTTATGCACGGTGCACAGGACGGACAAAAATTTATCGGTGTCCTGTTTCTCGGGTTAGCTTTTTCCAATAATCAATCCGATGTAGCAGCAGCACAAATCCCGCTTTGGTTGATGATTCTCTGTAGCATTGTCATGGCACTCGGAACCAGTGTAGGCGGCGAAAAGATCATCAAGTCCGTTGGTATGGATATGGTCAAACTTGAAAAATATCAGGGCTTTTCCGCTGATCTTTCGGCTGCGTTCTGTCTTTTGCTCTCCAGCGTTTTCGGAATTCCCGTTTCGACGACACATACCAAAACAACCGCCATTATGGGTGTTGGTGCAGTCAAACGCCTTTCGGCAATTGATTTCGGCGTAGTCAAGGACATGCTGTTGACGTGGGTATTTACTTTTCCGGGTTGTGGGCTTATCAGTTTTTTAATGGCAAAATTATTTATGGCTATTTTCTGAATTCAGGAGGAAATATCAATGTCCAAAAAGCAGAATGCGTACTATTTCAACAATTTTAGCCAATGTGCGGAATATGCAACACAAGCAGCAGGTCTGCTTGGAAACATTATTAAAAACTTTGATGAAAACAATTATCAGGCTTATATGGATGAGATGCATGAGATCGAGCATGCAGCTGACATGAAGAAACACGAAATGTCAGAGGTGCTCATCAAAGCGTTTATTACCCCCATTGATCGCGAAGATATTGTGCAAGTCAGCCAGAATCTTGATGAACTTGTTGACAAATTGGAAGATGTTTTGATTAGAATGTATTGTAATCACGTTCATGCGATTCGTTTGGATGCCATTGCACTGGTTGATGTGGTGATAAGGTGTTGTAACGAAGTAAATGGTGTTATGACTGAATTTGCCGACTTTAAACATTCCAAAAAGCTGAAAGAGCATCTGATCAATATCAATTCTTTGGAGGAAGAGGCGGACAAATTGTATATTTCCTGCATGCATGAATTGCATGGTGAAAAAGATTTCATGACAGTCATTGCATGGCGGGATGTCTATACCTATCTTGAAAAATGCGCCGACACCGCCGAACATCTTGCAGATATTGTTGAGAGCGTTATTATGAAGAACTGTTGAACTCAACAGAAAGAGTGGGAGCATGAAACTGCAGATAAAAAAAATATTTACCTTAAAAAGCCTGTTTTACATTCTGTGTGGTATGCTGATCGGACTCGGTGCGGTTCTTCCGGGCATCTCCGGCGGTGTTTTGTGCGTGATTTTCGGAATTTATCGTCCGATGATGCGATTGCTATCCGATCCTTTTAAAGCTCTTAAAGAAGAGTTGCCTGTGCTTGCTCCGACGATCATCGGGATCGGCATTGGTTTTCTGGCGGTTTCAAAATTGCTCGGGTTTCTGTTGGAGCGTTTTCCAAATCAAAGCGTATGTCTCTTCGTTGGGCTCATTTTCGGCATGATACCGTTGCTTTTTAAAGATGCGGGAGAGCAGGGAAGAAGTAAAAAAGACTATTTCTTTATGTTTCTTGCTTTTGCGATTGTGCTGACGGTTTTGATCGTCCTGCAGGTTGTCTCTTTTACCGTTACTCCAAATTTCGGATGGTATATCTTTTGCGGATTTTGTGTTGCTTTGAGCGTTATAATTCCGGGTATGAGTTTTTCGACTCTGCTGATGCCGTTAGAACTCTATACGCCCTTAGTTACAGGTATTGGAAATTTTGATTTTTTTGTACTCATTCCTACCGCCATCGGCGCTTTGGTTACGGTGATTCTCCTTGCACGAGGCGCTTCTCGGTTGATGAAAAAACATTATTCGGTGATGTCCCACGCAATCATCGGGATCGTAGTTGCCGCTACTTTGGTCATCGTCCCTTTCAAGAGTTTTACGGAGGGTGTTTGGTCATGCATAGCCAATGCGCTGTCCTTCTTTGTCGGCATTGCTGTTTCTCTTGTTTTTACGAAACTGGACGTCCTCAAGAAGAGTGTTGAAGAGACAAACGATTGATTTTTTACTAATGGTATCTAAAAAAGAACGGCTCAACAAGCCGTTCTTTTTTAGTATCTTAAATTTACGATCTCTTTTTCTTTTCGATTGCTGCTTTCTTGGTAAGAATCTTGTAAATTCTCTCTGCATCGAACTTTTCTCTGCGATCGAATGCGTACAGCCCGTTCTTTTCCTGATACACATCCGTCAACTGAGTATAGCAGAATGCACACATCTTGGGATTGTCAAGAAGAACATCAATGATTCCCTTGAATCGCTTGTAGAACTCTTCCATATCCTGTGGTGCTTTTCCGTATCCCCAGTCTTCATCGCCTTTTTCGGAAATATCCCAGAAGATGCCGCCCATTTCAGAAACAAAGTAAGGCTGACCTTCATACTTCTCCATTTTGGTGTTGTTGACGAACACCTCTCCCTCGCCGGAAGCAAGAGATTTATAACGCTCTTTCATCGTCTTCGGGTCTTGGTCGTAGTCATGAACGTCATAAATATCTGTAATTGCGTGAACATACCCCGAAGAGTCGATGATCGGTCTGTAGTGATCGATGGCTCTTGTTACATTGTAAACAGTAATAAAGAGGTCCGCTCTTCTGTTGCTTGTTGTTTCGTTAAAAGGACACCAACCAACAAGAGCAGGGGAAGAATAATCTCTTTTTACCGCTTCCATCCAACCGGGTAAAAATGAATCGAGCGAACCGATATTGCTGTCGCTCAATCCCCAGTTCGGGAATTCTCCCCAAACAAGGTAGCCGAGTTTGTCTGCGTAGTAATAGGTGTACGGTTCAAAGACCTTCATGTGTAATCTCGCACCGTTGAAACCGAGTTTTTTAGAGATGACAATATCATTCTCCAGTTCTTTTACATCGGGTGCGGTAATGATGCCGTCTTCATAATATCCTTGATCCAAAACAAGGCGCTGATAAACAGGCTTATTATTGATTTCGATTGCATAGCCGTTGATCGCGACCTTTCTCATTCCGAAATAGGTCATAACACTGTCTTCGCCAAATGTCAATTTGAGATCGTACAGATTCGGGGTGTCCACGCTCCAAAGTTTGGCATTCGGCATGGGAATGGAGAAAGTGACCGCTTTTCCGGTGGTCTTGGCGGAAACGGTCCTTAAATGCTTGCCATCGTAAAGAACCTCAGCAGTAAGCGTATCACCAAATTTGGTGTAGTCGGCAAAAGTGATGGTTGCATCCAGCTTGTTATTATCCACATCCGGCGTCAATTTTGCATCGGTAATGTAGTTTTTAGGGAGATACTCCATCCATACAGTCTGCCAAATACCGGTGCAACGAGTATAGTAGCAGGATTTATTATAGTAGTTAAAGTAGATTTGCTTACCGGTGTACTGAAGGGGATCTCTGCCATTATCATAGCAACGAACGACAATGCTGTTTTCGCCATCGTTTACGATGTTGGTAACATCGAGCGCAAAGGGGGTGTAGCCGCCTCTGTGACGACCGGCAAACTGCTCATTGACCCATACTTCCGCGATAAAATCAACCGCGCCGAAGTGGAGAAGGATCGTTCCGCTTTCTGCTTTCCAGTTTTCGGGAAGTGTAACTGTACGTCTGTACCAACAGGTGGTAAAAAAATCCGTATATTCAATACCGGACAGCTTGGATTCAGGGACAAAGGGAACGATGATCTCACGGTCAAATTCCGTCTTTCCGTTTTTCCACAATTCCTTATATTTTCCGGAATCGCCAAAATCGAAACAAAACTCCCACTTGCCGTTCAGGTTCATCCATTCGTCTCTAACCATTCTGGGACGAGGGTATTCAGGTCTTGGTATGTTCATAATAATCCCCATTCTGCCGCGAAATAATTAAGCATTCATAAAAAGAGTGCCGTTGGCGGCGATTTTATTTTTTGATTAGGTAATCGACGCCAAAGATTCATTATTTGACGGCTCATACGAGATACATTATACCATATTTCGCAGGTTTGTCAACACAATTACAAGAAAAATATTGAAAATGCCCTTTACAAAAAAGAAAAAATAGTGTATGATATATATAGATATTTTGCCTATTGCTTTCTGGTTGGAGGAACTATCAAAATGAATACAGCGATCAGAATGCATCCTTCTGATGTGGATTTAAAAATGGCTGCAGAGACCCTTGCAAAAGGAGGACTGGTTGCTTTTCCTACCGAAACAGTGTATGGACTGGGTGGTAATGCACTTCTTCCGGATGCGGCAAAAAAGATCTATGCGGCAAAAGGAAGACCTTCGGATAATCCGCTCATCATCCATCTTTCAAACCCTTGGGAAGCGGAAAACTATGCGGTAACCTGCCCCTTGTTTTACAAGCTTGCTGTGGCATTTATGCCCGGTCCCCTGACTGTGATACTAAAGAAAAAAGATTGTATTCCTTTTGAGGTAACCGGAGGGCTAAAGACCGTTGCTGTACGCGTCCCATCCAACAAAACGGCGCACAAATTGCTCTCTTTTTGCAAATTTCCCGTTGCTGCTCCTTCGGCAAATCTTTCAGGAAAACCGAGTCCCACAACAGTGGAGCATGTGATTGATGATTTAAACGGAAAGGTCGATATGATTTTGAACGGTGGTGCTTGTACAGTCGGACTGGAATCGACCATTGTTTCGATTGACGGGGACGATCTTACTCTGTTGCGTCCCGGCGCCGTCACACCGGAGATGCTCGCTCCATTTTGCGCACACTTAACGATTGATGTTGGACTTGAACGTCCCCTTCATAAAGATGAGCACCCCCTTGCGCCGGGAATGAAGTACAAGCATTACGCGCCGAACGCGTCGGTCATATTGTTGGACGGAAACAAAGAAAATATTTTCGCTTTTTTGAAAGAAAAACAAAATGATCCATCAGTCGGCATTCTGTTTGAAGACGGAATTTTAAAGCGACTGAATGGTATTCGTTGCATTTCCCTCGGCTCTACGCCAAATGAAGAAGCGGCAAAATTGTTTTCTGCACTGCGTGCTTTTGACAAATTGCCGGAAATAAAGACAATCTATGCACCGTTGCCGAGCAAATCTGGAATCGGTCTTGCCGTCTATAACCGTCTGATCAAAGCAGCAGGCTTTACCATACAAAAAATATAAAACAAGGATATACATTTCAAAATGGCTAAAAGAAAAGCAAAAATGGCGGAACCGGAATTTGATGTTAATACGGTGGCACCTGTCAAAGATCAGGTCATTACCGATACCATTGAAACAAACTACATGCCATACGTTATGAGCGTGATCATCTCCAGAGCCATTCCGGAGATCGACGGTTTCAAGCCTGCACACAGAAAATTGCTTTATACCATGTACAAAGAAGGATTGATGTCCGGACCGAGGACAAAATCCGCAAATGTTGTCGGCGCGACCATGCGTCTCAATCCACACGGCGATGCCGCGATATACGAAACGATGGTTCGCCTAACAAGAGGAAATGAAGCGCTTCTTCACCCTTTTGTTGACAGTAAGGGCAGTTTCGGTAAGCACTACAGTGGAGATGCTTATGCGGCATCTCGTTACACCGAAGTGCGTCTTGATCCGTTCTGTGCCGAACTGTTCTCCGGCATTGATAAAAATGCCGTTGATATGATCGATAACTATGACGGCACGATGAAGGAGCCGGTTCTTTTGCCGACGACTTTTCCGAACATTCTTGTTACACCCAATATGGGTATTGCCGTTGGCATGGCGAGCAGGATATGTTCCTTTAACCTTGAGGAGATTTGTGAAGGTACGATTGAAGTCCTAAAAAATCCTTCCGTGGATGTTGACAAAATGCTTGATATCATCAAAGGACCGGATTTTTCCGGAGGGGGAGATGTAGTATATTCGAGAGAAGCAATGACCGAGGTATATACTGCCGGTGTAGGATCTATTCGTGTTCGCGCGCGATACAGATATGACAAAGAGTCCAACTGCATTGAGGTCTACGAGATCCCCTATTCCACAACTATTGATGCTATTATCAAAAAGATGATCGAACTCATCAAAGAGGGCAAGTTGAAAGAGATCATTGATGTTCGTGATGAGATCGACTTAAGCGGTTTTAAGCTGACTATTGATCTACGTCGCGGTACAGATCCGGACAAGCTCATGGCAAAGCTTTATAAATGTACCCCTCTTGAGGACAACTTCTCTGCAAACTTCAATGTGCTGATCAATTCGACACCTAAGACTTTAGGTATCATTGATATTCTGAAAGAATGGATCGCTTTCAGAATGGAATGCGTTAAGAGAGAATTGACATATGAACTGGGTAAAAAGCAAGACAAACTGCATTTGCTCATTGGTCTTGCGAAGATCCTTCTTGACATTGATAAAGCAATCAGGATCATTAGAGAGACAAAAGTCGAAAAAGACGTTGTACCGAATCTGATGGTCGGCTTTGATATTGATCAGATCCAAGCGGATTACATCGCGGAAATCAAATTGCGTCACCTCAACAGAGAGTATATTCTTGATCGTGTGGCTGAGATCGAAGAACTGAAAAAGCAGATCGAAGAATTCGAATCGATCATTGCAAGTGAAAAAAAACTGAAAAATTACATTGCAAATCAATTAAAAACTGTCAAGGAAAAGTATAAGCAGCCTCGGCGTACCGGTATCATTTACGAGCATGAAGTGACGGAATTCGTTGAAGAAGTAACTGTCGAAACTTATCCTGTCAGACTGGTCTTTACCAAACAGGGATACTTCAAAAAAATCACGATGCAATCATTGCGTATGAATGATGAACAAGCAGTTAAGGAAGGTGATGAGGTATTATTGAGTTTTAATGCAGATAATACCGACGAATTACTCTTCTTCTCTGATCAAGGCAAGTGTTATAAATCAAAAGCAGATGATTTTGAAAACGGAAAGGCATCGTCATTCGGCGATTATGTTGCAGCAAAACTCGGTTTCGACAAAAACGAACGATGCATTTTCATGGTTGCGCTAAAGGAATATTCCGAAAAGGTAAATTTGGTGTTCCTCTTTTCAAACGGTAAGGGCGTGAAGATTCCGCTTTCGGCGTACGAAACAAAAGGACCGCGCAAAAAACTCACCGGCGCTTATTCGACGGTAGCTCCAATCATCGGAATATTTTTGGAGGATGAAAAACCGGTAGAATTTATGATGATCTCATCTGATAGTAGGGCGATACAGCTCTCTTCTGCGCTTTTGCCCGTCAAAACTACCCGTACAGCATCCGGAGTATCGGTCATGTCGCTAAAAAAAGACGCCACCATCAGCGAAATTACCCTTGATACCGAAAGATTTGCAGGTACGCGCTCATATAAGAAAATCAAAATTCCGGCAACAGGCATTCCGTTTTGATGCTTGCACGCCGCTATGTTGAGTAAGGAGAATCAAGATGGTTCGATTTTTTAAGAACAAAAAATACCGTAATATTTTTATCGCGATCGTTATTGCGCTTTCGGTCATGTTATCATTTGCTGTGACAGTTTGGGCGGTAGAAACAAGTGGAAACACCTTGGTGCTCGTTTCAAAGGACTATATTGACAACTATTTGATGCCCAAGATCGAAGAACAGGCATCGGCACTGTCTTCATTAGACAGCAAATACCAACTGTTACAGCAGAGTTACATGACACTTTTGGACAGTTACAATCAGTTGATCGAGTCAGGAGGTATCGGCGGTTCTGTAACAGCAACAGCATCCGGTTACACACGCATCAAGCTAGAAGCAGGAAAGACCATCTATCCCACAGGGGAAAATCAAGTCTGCATTGAGATCATTCTGGAAAAGGGAAGTGCTGCGGTCGTTACGACCGTTGAGTCGGAAACGGTTTTGGATGCGACACAGGGCGCGGGGCTCAAGAACGGCACGGAGATCATCGAGGGACACTATCTTGTCGTTCCCTGCGCAAATATCGGCACGGGCATCTCTGCCGTCAATGCCGATGCATGGATCTTGGTAAGGGGGGAATATACCATTGAATAACAAGCACGACAATAAGTCATCGATGTCTTTTTCGACAAGGCTGATCTGTCTGATCCTTGCCACACTGATGGTACTCAGCGCCGTCACATTGTTGCTTACCTTTATCTTTGGAAATCTTCTTTGATCACACTATATTTGAAATCGAGGGTAGAACACCGTGAACAGTCTATTTTATGTAAAAGGGAATTTCGACCGCACTGTTCGTCGGGGTGCTTCCCTTGTTCTTTGTTGCTTACTCATTCTGACCGCTGTTGCGGTCGCTTGTGAGGGACGCGACACTTCTTTTTCTTCCAACGCAACCGAATACATTGAGCCGTTGGTTCGTGTCGGACTGCGGTTGCAGGACGATGACGATTATAACAAACCATATACGCTGAATGCGCCCGTCTCCGGATTTCAATTCGGCACTCTTACACTCCAAGATGATTTTTTTACTGCAATCGGCACATCCCACGCCGAGAAATTGACCGCATCTCTTGACTTTGGAAATTATATTGATATTTCCACTGTATCTCAGGGAGAACAGGTCTACAACGATGCTTCTTCGGAAGGAATATCCTTTTTAAATAACTTATTCTCTGATAACGCGCCGCGCCCTTCCTACAAGACAGAAAAGTATTATCGGATCGGACCGTATCAGACGATAGAAGAATTGCAGGCTGCTTTGGAAAGTAATATTATGGATGCTTTGGCAGCATCAACCACTACCATGGAATTTGTACCGATAACCGATGGCGGACTGCACTATTTAAGGTTGTATACCCTGTCGATCGATGGTACGGACTTGCCGCTTACCGAAGATGCTTTAGATATTCTCAAACTGATCTTTGCAGACTATCAGGTTCAGGTAGAGTATCATACCGCCTGTACTTACATCGTCGGTCCATATAATACAGAAGAAGCTGCAATGAATGTTTTGAGTGGAGATATCGTTTCGGATATACTGACCGATCTTTCCTGCGCAATGTTAGCAAGTGTCGCTTCTGCTGAAGATGGAAAGTACTATATCTATGTTTCTGCGCTGATCCTCTCCGACGAATCTTTGGAAATGGGAACAGAACGTGCGGAAGAACTGGTTCAAAATATTTTCTACAGCGGGCATTTGAAAAAAGTTTTTTCCGGATACCATAATGGAAACTGTTTTAGAATGGGACCGTTTTCTTCAATTGAGGAAGCGGAATATCTGATGGAAAATCATATTAAACATCTATTTGCATCGTCAGGGGTTTCTGCGACTCTTTCTTTCTGTAAAAGTGACGACAGCTCGGTACTTCTGACTGATGAAGCCAATGCTGCAATATTTTCCTTTTCTGCAACAGATTCCGCCCTTGCAATGGCTGTAAAGACTGTCAAGTCGGAGGATGTTTTCCTTTCGGTAGAAGAATACCGTTATATCGAAACAATTGAATTCAGACGAAGTTACGATTCCTCTCTCGAATCATCTACGCTCGGCGTTGTGACCGTTCTTCCCTTGGAGCAATATGTCGCATGTGTTTGCGGCTATGAGGTTTTTGGTTCGTGGCCGGTAGGAACACAGGAAGCGTTTGCGGTACTTGTTCGTACATATACTATTCAGAACATTGAGAAGGGCAACAAAAAGCACAAATCTGATTTTTGCGATCTATGTGATACCACCTGTTGCCAAGTGTATAACGGAAACGCGCGAGTCACAGAGAATATTAAAGCCGGTGTCAATTCCACAAGTGGGTTGGTTCTTGCGACCGACAATCAGATCACTTCCGTAAACTATTTTTCGGTTCCCGGCGGAACGACCATTACGGCAAGCGATTGTTGGGGTGGTTCTACCTACGATCTACTCCCCAAACCGTCACCTTGGGCGCAGTATAAGAATTATGCCCCCTATACGACTACAGCCGAATGGCAGAAGGAATATACGGGTGTAGAACTATATCAAAAAGTCAAGAATAGACTGAAGAACATCAAGGGTGAAATTACTGATGTTAAGATTACGCAATATTGTACCGAATCTGATTATGTCTATAAACTGACTTTTACCGATATATACGGAAATACCGGTACCATCACCAATGCCGACACCATTCGTGTAACGCTTGGTCTGAACAGCGCCTGCTTCTCCGTAGGCAAAAACGGCGAAACCGTGACTTACCCCGAGTATAGTCTTGATTGCTTTCCATCCATCTATTCGGAGGGATATTCCGGCTACGGAGAATACTGTAAAACTACCGATGAAAATATCAAAGTGATCCTTGGAGACGGAAGTCTTAATTCATTGCGTAGTTTTTCCTCACACAGTGTTTTGAACGCTGCAGGTAAGATCGATCTCTTTGATCTTTTCTCTGTAAACTTAAAAGTATTGACAAACGCAAACGACATAACCGTAAACGAACAAGGTCTTCCTGACATTCTCAACGGCAAGACCGTATGCAATATTCGTTCGATCACCATCTCCGGCAGTGAAGGAAAATTTATATTTGTCGGTAAAGGGCGCGGGCACGGTGTAGGCGTTCCGCAATATGCCATTTGGGATCTTACAAAATTAGGGTATGACTATGAGACGATCCTGAAATACTACATCAACAACTGCGAACTGGTCAACTTAAACGAACTTGGCATTTGATGTAAAGGAGGCAATATGCTTAACGGCATATTTGTTATTAACAGTTTTTTGGTTTCCTGGAAATTTCAGGAACTTTATGAGTTTTTTAAGCGCGCTGCGGAAGATGCCGGCATTTCATTGTCTGTAGCATCCGCTGCAGATCTGCTCGCTCCTGTTGGACAAAAAATAGCTGTAGATGCCGATTTTGTGCTTTTTTGGGATAAAGATATTCCTTTGGCAAAACGGCTTGAACAGCAAGGTTTGCGCACTTTCAACAGTGCTGATGCAATCCTTTGCTGTGACGACAAAGCGCTAACTGCACAAGCAATTGCCGACAAAGGATTACCTGCTCCCAAAACAGTCATCGCGCCTAAGACTTTTTCTAATATCGGATACAGTGATTTTCGCTTTTTAGATCGAGCGGAAGTACTTCTTGGCTATCCGCTCATCATCAAGCATCGTTTCGGCTCTTTTGGTGCGCAGGTTTTTCTTGCACAAGATCGAAACAAAGCGGAAAAGATTTTAGCATCAGCCGGTGGGAATGAAGTTCTTCTTCAGGAGTTTATCGCAGAAAGCAAAGGAAGAGATCTGCGTATCAACATTGTCGGTGAAGAGATGAGAGGTTGTCTTTTACGTTACAACGACCACGATTTCCGTTCCAATATTACTGCAGGCGGATCAATGAAAGAATATCATCCATCAAGAGAAGCCATCGACCTCGCTATCGCCGCTACCAAAGCGGTCGGCGTGGATTTTGCCGGAGTGGATGTGTTGTTCGGAAAGGATGGCCCGATCCTTTGCGAAGTCAACGCCAGCCCGCATTTCAAAACTACTTATCAAGCAACCGGCATCAATCTCGCAAATGAGATCCTTTCCTATATTAAAGGAGAAATGAGATGAACGGTTGGCTGATCTACGATCAAAAAGGATTGGAAAGAAATCGTTGGTTTATTGAAACTCTTTGTGTGACGGCGACCGAGCAAGGCTTGAACCTTCATCTCATCAAGGCGGAGTCGCTCTCCTTCGGAATCAAAAACGGCAACACATTTTTGGCTTATAACGGAAGGGAAGTATGCCCGCCTGATTTTGCACTGGTGCGCACGATCGCTCCGTTTCTTTCGCTTCAACTTGAAAAAATGGGCGTTCGACTTTTCAACTCCGCAAAGGTATCGACGATCTGTAATGACAAACGAATAACGCACCTGTGTTTTGCCGATATTGGGGTACCCATGGCGGACACCGCGTTTTTGGAGTCATTTTCGACAGATTTTGCACAATTTGATTATCCTTCTGTTTTAAAATCTTCATCAGGTCACGGTGGAAGCGAAGTGTTTCTGGTCTCTTCCAAAGAAGATGCGGCAATACACGCAGGGGCGTTTCACGATCAGCACTGTCTGTTGCAAAAGCCTGTCATACTCGGAAAAGATGTGCGCGTATATCTCTTAGACGGCGAGATCCTTGCAACGTTCGAGCGCTGTTCGGCGACCGATTTCAGAAGCAATTTCTCGCTTGGCGGTACTGCTTGTCTGACAACGCCGACGCCGGATATGCTGAATATCATCAAAAAAGTAATACGCCAACTGTCCCCTTGGTTTGTGGGTGTCGATTTTACCTTTGATCAGAACGGGACGCCTCTTTTGAATGAGATCGAAGATATTGTCGGAATGCGTATGCTCTATAAATTCACTGACATTGAGATTCACCGTCACCTGATCCTCTCATTAAAAAATCATCTCGCTTAAAAAGCATCGGAACAATCTGTTTCGGTGCTTTTTTCTTTTCTTTTTGAATATACTGAATCAATCATCAAAGAGCGAGAAGGTATCATATGAGAAAAGAAGAAATTGGATTATCGTCAAAGGAAGTCATTGCTTCCCGGAGATCGTATGGTGAAAATGTTATTCGAAAGCAAAAGAAAAAAGGATTTTTCAGAAAAATGCTTAATAATCTGAAAGATCCCATTATTCGAATTTTGCTAATCGCTGTTGTCGTCAATCTGATTTTCACCTATAAGAACATCAATTGGGCTGAAAACATCGGCATTTTGATTGCGGTGGTCATTTCAACAGTCGTCTCCGCGATATCTGAGTCCGGCAGTGAAAAAGCGTTTGAGCGGTTACAAAGTCAAAACAAGAAAAAGACTGCAACGGTGCGCCGCGACGGTGTGTTAAAAAAAATATCTGCCGAAGAACTGGTCGTAGGCGATATTGTTCTTTTAACAGGTGGATCAATGCTACAAGCAGACGGATCTATAACTTCCGGAAATGCAATGTTTGATGAAGCTGCGATAAACGGTGAATCAAAACCGGTCGAAAAATCGACCGGAGATAAGGTGTATGGTGGCAGTTTAATGCTGTCCGGGGAATGCACCATGAAAGTAGACGCTGTCGGAGAACAAAGCGTCTACGGAAGCATTGCACGAGAAATACAAATAGAAGACGAAATCAGCCCTTTAAAGAAAAAGCTATCTAAATTGGCAAAAACAATCTCGAAAATCGGTTATTTTGCAGCAGTTTTAGTAGCATTGACTTATCTTTTCAATATTTTGATAATAGACAGCAATTTTCAGACAATTGAAATCCTTTTGAAACTATCTAATATGCGATTTCTTGCAATGCATTTGATCAAAGCAATCACCATTGGAATTACCGTTGTGGTGGTCGCTGTTCCGGAAGGCTTGCCAATGATGATCACCGTTGTTCTGTCTTCGAATATGAAAAAAATGCTACATGATCAGGTGTTGGTACGAAAACTTGTCGGTATTGAGACCGCAGGATGTATGAATATCCTATTTACAGATAAAACCGGAACACTGACCGAAGGGCGACCGACCTTAAAAAAACTCATTCTGCCTGATGGACGTTCCGTCGAAAAAGAGTCGGAATTGTCTGCGAGACTAAAGAGTATGATTGCCACTTCGATTTTCACAAACAGCTCGGCACAAATGATCGGCGGCATCGCCGAAGGCGGAAATATTACGGAAAACGCGTTGTGTAATGGTTGGAAAACTTCTGTCAAAGTTCCGGATGCAAGTGAGAAACAACCCTTTGACAGTAATAAAAAATATTCTTCGATCCTTGTTACCGAAAAAGGGTTGAAGGGTAGCTACTTTAAGGGTGCACCTGAAATTCTGCTGCCGCTTTGCACGAGCTATATTGACGGAAACGCTCAAAAAAAAGAACTAAAAAAGGAAAATTTGCTATGGAAAACGATCAAAAAAGCAGAATCACAGCGTGCACGGGTTATTCTCTTTGCGTACAGCGAATACATGAGTCTGAAGCCAAGCAAAGGACTTTCTGTTCTGGCAATCGCGATTCTTGAAGATGGATTGAGAAAGGAAGCGAAAACATCCGTAACAACTTTATCGCAAGCAGGTGTGCATACCGTCATGGTGACCGGGGACAGCGTCGAAACAGCTACTGCAATTGCGGAAAACTGCGCCATCAAGAACCAAAAACACGATCTCGTTTTAACCGGTGCGGAATTATCAAAAATGAGCGACGGTGAGATCAGTGAAAGTTTAGCACGCTTATCAGTCGTCGCGCGTGCCATGCCAAGTGACAAGTCGAGATTGGTAAAAATTGCCAAAACAAAGAATATGGTCGTAGGAATGACGGGAGACGGGATCAATGATGCTCCGGCGCTCAAAAGCGCGGACGTTGGCTTTGCTATCGGCGGGGGAACAGACGTTGCCAAAGAGGCTGCAGACATCGTGATACTGGATAATAATCTTGCATCGATCGTACAGGCTGTCCTGTACGGAAGAACAGTATTTAAGAGCATAAGAAAATTCATTACATTTCAACTAACAATGAATCTCTGCGCTGTAGGTGTATCCTTTATAGGACAATTACTTGGCATAGATAATCCGATCACTGTCGTACAGATGCTTTGGGTGAATATTATCATGGACACACTTGGTGGACTGGCATTTGCAGGCGAATATCCATTGCAGATCTACCTAAAAGAGAAAGCAATCAACAGGAACGAGGCGATCCTAACGAAAAGCCTCATCAGGCAAACATTGATCATGGGTGGATATACAACGGTCATATGTTCGCTGTTTTTATCGAGCAATGCGATTCGAATGCAGTTTGGATATGCAGAAGATCCGCTAAAAATGCTGACTGCGTTCTTTGGATTATTCATACTCATGGGCATTGCGATCTGCTTTACGGCACGGAGCGAACGGCTAAATCTTGTCGCAGGACTAATGAAAAACAAAGCATTTGTCGGAATTATGTGCGGAATTATCGTGATACAAATTCTGATGCTGTACTTTGGAGGAAAAACATTCCGATGCGTCGGAATTTCAACGCAAGGTTTGTTGACGATCGTTTTAACAGCACTGACAGTTTTTCCGGTAAATATTGCGTACCGCATTCTTGAAAAATATTTTGCCGAAAAGACAAAACTCAAAAAGATGAATAAAAAGAATGGGGCAAAACTAAAAAAATGCCAAAGTCAATACCACAATAGTTGATAAAACTCAAAACAGAGATTGTGGAAAACTTCCCACAATCTCTGTTACTCTTCCCTCAATTAAATAAAATATTCATTTTATCTAATTGAGTATGTAAAAATGTCTGTGGAAAAGCTGTGCTTCCCTGTGGGCAAAAACTGTGTAAAACCGCTGTTTTTGCCGATCGTTACTGATATTCACTCTTGTGGAAAAATCATATACATTGCTTTGAATATCTATTCTTTTTCTTTTTTATATTTTGTATTATTCCGCGTCGAATAATAGATGTTTTATTAATTTTTTCTTTTATTTTCCACAGGCAAATTTTGCGCTTGCCTTTTTTGGGCTTTTATGTTATAATATTTTTGTTGCCTTGTAATTTGTTTAAGTTGATTGATGTCGCAGTGCGGCGGATTGGAGATTTATATGACGATCGGTGAAAAACTGCGCGCTCTTCGTTTGGAGCGTGGACTGACTCAGGCAGAACTTGCCGGCGAACAAGTAACGCGAAATATGCTCAGTGCCATAGAACACGGCGCTGCACTTCCGTCCTATACGACTCTATCTTATCTTGCAAAAAGACTGAATATCGATCCGGGATATTTTTTTGATAGCGGTGTGTCATTTGAGGACTATTGTTTTCAAAACATAATTGAAGAGATCAAAAAGCAGTATCGATTGCATCATTACGCACACTGCCTTCGCCTTGCCGAACCGTTTCTTTCACGGACCGATGATGAATTTATATTCATTCTTTCCGATTGTTATTATCACCTCGGACTTTCAGAATACAGCGAAAGCAAGCTGGATCAAGCAAGGCTGTATTTTGAAAAGTGCATCGAATGTGCCGAAAAAACCATTTATCCTGTTTATTGTGCAACGCGTGCATCCTTTTATTTGCAAATCATCGCATCTCTTAACAATATCATAAACAAGACCCCTTCTTCACTGATTGCCGCGGTTTCGGACGAAGACCGTTTTCTTGATTTTATCGTATACTCTTTTCTGATTTCTTTGATCGATAATAATCAATCGGAAAAGGCAACCCTCATTTATGATACCATACGAATCAAAGACGAGCTGTATCGAACACATTTTAATGCCCGCCTTGCGGCGTCTCTCTTCAATTACCCACGTGCGAAAGAATTGCTTTGGTCAATCGTCAACTCCGACAAAACTGCAGAGGCTCCTTTTCTATACACGGTATACGAAGACTTGGAGCGTTTTTGCAAAGCAACAGACGATTATCAGGGAGCGTATCGGTGCGCTTTGGCTAAGCAGCGTTACAGATTTAAGTAATAACATTAAATTTTCGATAACATCGCGCTGCGGCGATGTTATTTTTTTAAAAACTTTGAATTTTCTTCAAATTGGATATTGATATTTTTATTTTTATATTGTATAATAATGTCATCGTGGGATTCTTTAGGAATCTATTCATTGATAGCAGACAGGACGACGACAACCGTTCTGTACTTACTGAAATTTTATGTTGTCGGGAATGGAGAAACTGTGATGAATATCAAACAGAACACTCTTGAACAGTACGAAAACCTGCTTGCAAACGGCAATGCCGCCAAACAACAGATCACTTCCCTTTTCGATGCCGGTACATTCGTAGAACTCGGTCGCTTTATCAAAAAAGCAACCACGGAGTTTGATGAATGCGAAGGCAATGAATTTGAAGGTGTGATCACCGGCTACGGTGCCGTAAACGGCAAATTGGTTTTCGCATTTGTTCAAGACTTTTCAAGAATGAAAGGTGCCATGAGCGCCGCACATGCCAAAAAGATTGTTGCAGTCTATGATGCCGCTGTCAAATCCGGTGCACCTATCATTGGCGTCTTTAATTCTGCAGGTGCAAAACTTTTGGAAGGAATCGATGTTCTTTCGGGCTATGGTTCTGTTATGAAAGTTGCCGCAAATGCATCCGGCGTCGTTCCTCAGATTGCGATCGTTTCCGGAATTTGTTCCGGGTCTTCCGCCACCATTGCTTCGATGGCAGATATCGTTATCGGCGCTGCCGACAACGGCAGATTCTATATAAATTCGCCCTTTAAACAGAACAGTAAGGGTGACAAAACCGCAGGGACTATTGAAGAAGCAGCACAAAACGGCGCGGTTTCTTTGATTTGCGCTACAACAGAAGAAGCATTAAAAAATGCGAAGGCACTTGTGGATCTACTTCCTTCCAACAGTGCTGAAGGAACGGCTTATAACGAAGTCGGAGATTCTGCAACCAGAACGATTAGTAGAACAGGTAGCGTTTACGAAACAGCTGTCGAAATGGTCGATATAGGCTCGGCGGTCGAACTTGGCGCAACGTATGCATCTGAATCCAAGACTTTCCTTGCTTCTGTCTCCGGCATTACGACCGGCATTGTCGCGGTATCGGAAAAGCTTACCGCAACCGGTTCTGAGAAGATCGCAAAGTTTGTTTCCTTCTGTGACAGTTTCAGCATCCCGACGGTGACCTTGGTTGACTGCGCCGGAACTGCTGACTGCGTCTGTTGCGAAAAGGCACCCTTCTCTACAAAACTTGCGAGACTTGCAAACGCATATGCGCTTTCCACAAATGCCAAAATTACCGTGATCACAGGCAAGGCGTACGGAACAGTATTTACAATGCTCGGTTCGAAAACGCTTGGTGCAGATATCGTTTTGGCTACACCTACAGCAGAAATTTCTGTGATGCCGACCGAAGCAGCGATCGAATTCCTGTTTGCAGAACAGATCAAATCTGCCTCCGATCCAATGGCGGAAAAGGAGACCGTAACCAAAGAATGGTCAGCGCTTTGCTCTCCCGTGAACGCAGCGAGAAATGGCGATATCGACGATATCATAGACCAGACCGAACTGCGTATGCGCGTTGCGGCAGGACTTGAAATGCTTTCTTCCAAAGCAACGACCGCGCCTTACAAAAAGCATGGCAATCTGCCTCTCTGATCACCGGAAAGGATAAAGTAAGATGAAAAATCAAATTCTTTTTTCCGACACACTTACGATGTCTGAAAAAATAAGCGTATCGGCAACAACTTTGGTCATCGGAATGCTGACTGTATTTGCTGTTTTAACTTTGATTATGTTCGTTTTAATGATAATTGGTAAGTTTTTTGAAAAAAACAGTAAAAGTTCAGAGAAAAAAGAAGCTGTCGAAAGCACACCGGTCGTGGTCTCTCAACCCTCTCCCGTTGCTTCTGCACCCATTGCAACCGGCACAGATGATACCGCTGTCATTGCCGCGATCTCTGCTGCGATCTCAGTTTATACCGAACAGCCGATTGGCTCATTCAGGGTAGTATCGTACAGAAAAACGTCCACCAAAACCGCTTGGAATAAGAAATAAGGAGATAGATAATCATGAGAAAATTCAGTGTAACCGTAAATGGCGCAACCTATGAGGTTGTCGTTGAAGAAGTAGCTTCAAATGCTACCGTTGTTCCCACAGCAGCTCCCATTGCAACTCCTGTTGCCGCTCCCACACCTGCTCCCGCTCCGAAAGCTGCACCTGCCGCTACCGGTGCAACCGGCGCAACAACAATCAAATCTCCCTTCCCGGGTACCGTTCTAAAGGTCAATGTTACTGTTGGTCAGAGTGTTAAGAAGGAAGACACACTTTTGATCATTGAAGCAATGAAAATGGAAAACGAAATCAAAGCCCCTGCTGACGGCGTTGTTACCTCTGTAAATGTAACTAAGGGTGCAACCGTTGAAACAGACGATCTGCTGGTTTCCTTGGACTGATCTACATCTGTGATCTTAATAACGTATTGAAAGGAGATGTAGAATGTCTCAAGTCATTGAAACCATAAAGATTTTTTTAGAGTCTACCGGCATTGCAAGACTGATCGGCATGGGAAGTTTCTTAGATGCCCTGAAGGTGATCGCCATGTTTGTCATCTCTGCGGTTCTTATCTATCTTGCTATTGCAAAAAAATTCGAACCGTTACTTCTTTTACCCATCGCAGTGGGAATGTTGCTCGGTAACCTACCCGGAACAGAAATGTTTCATATGAACCTATTTATCGGTGATGAACCTTCCGCAGTTATCCAACAAGTAGAAGAGATCATGGTAGAAGACGGTTGGATGGAAAACGCCATTTCCGATAAAGAACTGTCGAAAATGGACATTAAAACAGAGTTGGTTAAAATCAGCACGGCAATCAACGAGAAAAATCCGCTTTTCCCCATCTATACCGGATCCTCCGATATTTCAAATGAGGAATTGCAAAACGTACTTACAGGTTATACAACTGTTTTAACCGCAAAAGAAGACAGTAAGGCTTCGGAAAAAGCCAAAGATCTGACGCTTGCGATCAATTCTCTCACCGTCAACAACGATGGTGTAAACATCCAAAATGTAGCAAAATACGGTGGTCTTCTTGATCTATTGTACCTCGGCGTTAAACTCGGAATCTATCCTTGCCTTATCTTCATGGGCATCGGCGCGATGACAGACTTTGCGCCTTTGATCTCCAATCCGAAGAGCCTTTTACTCGGCGCTTCTGCACAACTTGGCGTATTTGTTGCTTTTGTGGGCGCGATCTTCATGGGCTTTACCGCAGCTCAAGCAGCGGCAATCGGTATCATCGGCGGCGCAGATGGGCCGACGGCAATTCTTGTCACCAAAACGCTCGCTCCGGAATTATTGGGCGCGATCGCCATTGCGGCATACTCGTATATGGCTCTGATCCCGATGATCCAACCTCCGATCATGAAATTGCTTACCAGAAAGAAGGACAGACAGATCAAAATGTCCGCTCTTCGCCCCGTTTCTAAACTTGAAAAAATCCTCTTCCCGATCGTGGTTACCTTTACTGTGACTCTGATCGTTCCCGATGCGGGACCGCTTGTTGGATGTTTGATGTTCGGTAACCTGTTGACTACTTGCGGTGTTACGGACCGTATTTCCAAGACAGCACAGAACGAACTGATGAACATCGTGACGATCTTCCTTGGTATCACCGTCGGTGCAACCGCTACAGCCGCAAACTTCTTGAGTTTGCAAACGATCGGTATTATCATCCTCGGTCTTTGTGCTTTTGCAATCTCGACCGCGGGCGGACTGCTCGGGGGCAACATTATGTGCTGGCTTACCAAGGGCAAAGTTAACCCGCTTATCGGTTCTGCAGGTGTCTCTGCTGTGCCGATGGCAGCAAGAGTTTCACAGATCGAAGGACAGAAAGAAAACCCCTCAAACTACCTCTTGATGCACGCGATGGGGCCGAATGTGGCAGGCGTTATCGGTTCTGCCGTTGCGGCGGGATATCTGCTTGCAAGCTTTAAGTAAATGAAAGGATATTTATAGATATGGCAAAGGTAAAAATTTGCGAAACAGGACTGCGTGACTCTCACCAGTCATTGATTGCAACAAGAATGACCACCGAAGAAATGCTGCCCATCCTAAAGGCAATGGATGATGTAGGTTACTACTCTCTTGAGGCTTGGGGCGGTGCAACCTTTGACTCATGCCT
>CAZUWA010000019.1:0-29926 GCA_964623895.1 uncultured Lachnospiraceae bacterium
AATGATTTCATTGCAGTTTCCTCCAAATATATTTTTTAGATTTTCTGCAATATACCATACTGACTGTCTTTACCACTTATTTTCAAAACCTTCGTTATGGCACATCATCATTTGCGGAAAAGTCCTTTTTGTTCGCTGAAAATCTCCTGTTTTTCTAAAAATAGTGATTGACAAGCAAAAAAAAATGTGATACAATCTTTTTGCATTGATGAGAAGGAGTACTTGTGTTGCAGTCTTCAGCGAGAAACGGTCGGTGAAAGGTTTCGGCAGAGCGCAGAAGGAAGGTCGTCTCGGAGCATTCGGGAAGAAGAACGAAAGTTTTGTAGAGCCTGACGGTTGAACCGTTATCTCAAAAAGAGTGCCCGATCTTTCGGGAATTCAGGTGGTACCGCGCCTCCGGCGTCCTGTATACGGACGGCGTTTTTTTTGTTTTGCAGAATAATGAAAGGAATGGATAAAATGAGAAAAGAACTTGAAAAGACCTATAACCCCTCTGAAATTGAAGACCGGTTATACGCAGAATGGTGTGAAAAAAAATATTTCACCGCAAATCCGAAAGCAGGCGGAAAGCCATATACCATTGTCATTCCGCCGCCTAATGTAACAGGACAATTACACATGGGGCACGCCCTTGACGAGACCTTACAGGACATCCTTATTCGTTATAAGCGCATGCAGGGTTATAACACACTTTGGCTTCCCGGCACAGACCATGCAGGCATTGCCACTCAGATCAAGGTCGAAGAGCATTTGCGCAAGACCGAAGGCATCTCTCGCTATGATCTCGGCAGAGAGAAATTTCTTGAACGCGTATGGAATTGGAAGGGACAATACGGCAGTCGCATTATCAACCAATTGAAAAAACTCGGCTCTTCCTGCGATTGGTCAAGAGAACGCTTCACCATGGACGAAGGTTGCTCGAAGGCTGTCAAAGCGACTTTCTGTTCTCTTTATGAAAAGGGATTGATCTACCGCGGTCACCGCATTATCAACTGGTGTCCGAGATGCCTTACAGCCCTGTCCGATGCGGAGGTCAGTTACGAAGATCAAAAAGGTGCGTTCTGGCACATTCGCTATCCGGTTAAGGACAGTGATGAATTCTTAGAGATCGCAACCACACGACCTGAAACCCTCTTAGGAGACACCGCTGTTGCAGTGCATCCGGAGGATGAACGCTATGCACATCTTGTTGGCAAGGTGCTGATCCTACCGCTGGTCGAAAGAGAAATTCCTGTCGTGGCAGATGAATATGTTGAGAAGGATTTCGGTACGGGCTGCGTAAAGATCACCCCTGCGCACGACCCGAACGACTTTATGGTCGGAGAAAGGCACAACCTTGAACAGATCAAAATCATGACAGACGAAGCCAAGATCGTGGAAGGTTACGGAAGATATTCCGGTATGGATCGCTACGAAGCGCGTAAAGCGATCGTTGAAGATCTGAAGGAACAGGGATATCTTGTAAAGATCGAGGACTATAACCACAACGTTGGTGTTTGCTACCGTTGCGGCACCACCGTTGAGCCGATGACGTCCGATCAATGGTTCGTTAAGATGGAACCTCTCGCCAAAGAAGCTATCCGTGTTGTGGAAGAAGGCGAGATTAAATTTGAGCCCGAGCGATTCTCAAAGATCTATTTACACTGGATGAACAACATCCGTGATTGGTGCATCTCACGTCAGCTTTGGTGGGGACACCGCATTCCGGCATTCTACTGCGATGACTGCGGCAAAATGGAAGTATCGGAAGAAGCAAGCGTTAAGTGTCCTTGTTGCGGCAAAGAAATGCGCCAAGAAAGCGATGTGCTCGACACTTGGTTCTCCTCTGCCCTTTGGCCCTTCTCAACGCTCGGTTGGCCCGATAACACAGAGGAACTGTCCTTCTATTACCCAACGACAACCTTGGTCACCGGATATGACATCATCCCCTTCTGGGTATCGCGTATGATCGTTATGGGTATGGAAATGAAAAAGGAAAAGCCGTTTGAAACGGTATTCATTCACGGCCTTGTCAGAGACGCACAAGGAAGAAAAATGTCTAAATCTCTCGGAAATGGTATTGATCCTCTTGAGATCATCGAAAAATACGGAGCAGACGCTCTGCGCTTTGCACTTGCAACCGGTAACAGTCCCGGAAACGATATGCGCTTCTCGGACGAAAAGATCGAAGCGGCAAAAAACTTCAACAACAAAATCTGGAATGCCGCGCGCTTCGTTCTAATGAACCTCGATATCGAAAAGGTCACTCTTCCCGATCCTGTGGAATTAGAGACTGAGGACAAGTGGATCCTTTCACGTCTAAATACCATCACTGCCGAGGTCTGTGATAATCTCGACCACTACGAACTCGGTATCGCGCTTGCGAAAATGTATGACTTTATCTGGAATGAATTCTGCGACTGGTATATCGAACTGCTCAAACCTCGCTTTGCCGACAAGGGTAGTAAGAGTAACCATGTGGCACAAAACACCATTTCATATGTTCTCTCACAAACGCTCAAACTACTTCATCCCTATATGCCCTTCATTACCGAAGAGATTCGTTCTTCCCTGCCGGAAGTCGAAGGGGATAATGCCGAGAGCATCATGATCGCAAAATATCCCTCATTTAATTCCGCTTACTGTTTCAAAGAGGATGAAGAGCGGATGGGAAAATTGATTGACCTCATACGTGCCATCCGAAATCGCAGAGCGGAAATGAACGTTCAGCCGTCAAGAAAAACAAAGCTACTCATCGTCTCGGACAGAAGCGATGTCTATAACGAAAAAGCAAGCAAATTTCTTGTCAAACTGGCTTATGCTTCCGAAGTGGAATACCCCGCATCCTGTACGAACAGCAATACCGTTCAGATCGTCGCGGGCGGTGCGACCGTCTACATTCCGATGGGAGAACTCGTTGACCTTGAAAAGGAAAAGGCAAGACTGAATGGCGAATGCAACAAGGTCGAAGGAGAGATCGGACGTCTTAAAGGAAAACTTTCCAACCAAAGCTTCCTTGCCAAAGCTCCGGCAGCTGTCGTGGAAGGCGAACAAGCAAAACTTGCAAAATATAAAGAACAGTTGGCACAGCTGAAGGAAGCGCTCGCCAAACTCGTATAATTTTTTGTTTCCATACCGAAAGCGACAATATTTTCGGCAACGACCCATTATCATGGTATCATACCGTGATAACGGGTCGTTTTTCATCAAAGAAAGGATTTCTATCTATGGAATGTGCAAAAGTATACAGCGAATACTGCAACAGCATTCTCTCCTTTAAGATCACCGGAGAGATCGATCACCATTCTGCCCCAAAAGTCAGGGAACAAATGGATAAAGATATCTTCTTTTTTCGCCCCAAATGCGTCATTTTGACACTCAGCGGAATCGATTTCATGGACAGTTCCGGACTGGGGTTAATCTTAGGCAGATATACGAAGATCAGAGATCTCGGCGGTATCTTAAAAATCGAAGATCCCACAAAGGATATCGGAAAAATATTGAAACTCGCCGGTGTGGACAAGTTGATCCCCATCATTTACAGCAACAAGAACACCATCTAAGAAAGGAGCAAAGAAAAATGATCAAAGCAGACAATCAATTCGAACTTTCCTTCCCCGCCCGCTCGGAAAATGAGGGATTTGCAAGGCAATGCGTCTCGGCTTTTCTGGCACGGTTAGATCCGACTGTGGCAGATCTGGCGGACATACGCACTGCCGTTTCAGAAGCCGTGACCAACTGCGTGGTGCACGGATATAAAGGCTTATCCGGCGGAATGGTCTACATAAATGCAAGAGTATTTGATGATCGGCGAGTGGTCATACGCATCAAAGACAAAGGGTGTGGTATGGCAGATCCGGAAACCTGCAGATTGCCTCTTTACACTACCGATCAAAGCGGCGAGCGCGGCGGCATGGGTTTTGCCATCATGGAAAGTTTTACAGATCAAATGAAGGTCAAAACAGAAGTCGGCAAAGGAACGACTGTGACACTGATCAAAAAGCTGAAATGAGGAAAAAATGGCAGAAAGCGATATCAATCTTCTGCTACTTAAACGCATTGCCTCTGGAGATGAAGCCGCCCTTGAAGCATTGGTCGAAAAAAACATGGGGTTGGTCAAGAGCATTGCCTTGCGTTTTAAGGATCGCGGCACAGAATATGAAGACCTCGTACAGATTGGCGCACTCGGTATGATCAAAGCGGCACGCAATTTCGATTTTTCTTTTGGAACGGTCTTTTCCACCTACGCTGTTCCTCTGATCGCCGGTGAGATCAAGCGCTTTTTACGAGATGAAGGACCAATCAAAGTATCAAGAACCATAAAAAAGTTGGCTAATGATGCTTTGAGAACACGTGAAGAGTTTGTTTTAAATGAAAACAGAGAACCCCATCTTTCGGAACTTGCCGCAATCCTTTCCTGCTCAGAGGAAGAACTTGCAACCGCATTGGATGCGGGCGCACCGGTGCGTTCGATCTTTGAAACATCCGGAAATGAGGAAGGGCAATTACTTGATTTTCTTGCTGACAAGGAGAACCCAATTGAAACTCTGACAGACAGACTTGCGCTCAAGGAAGCAATTGACACTCTTGAGGAAAGACACCAACAAATTGTATATCTGCGCTTTTACAAGGAACTTTCGCAAGAAGAAACCGGACGGGTTTTGGGACTTTCGCAAGTCAAAGTTTCAAGAGAGGAAAAAAAGATCATCAAGCAGTTAAAAAAATGTCTATAACAATCGAGTGGGAGAAATTTCTCTTGATTGAGAAATTCCGACTTCTCACACCACCATGCGTACCGTTCGGTACACGGTCCTACCGATTTTAATACAATTAAAAAAGCCTTTTTCAGGGAGAAAACCGCCGAAAATGCATAAAACAAGGGCTTTCGAGGTCAAATACTGACTTCGGAAGCCCTTGTTCGCTGTGTTCAATTATAAATTTCTGCTGTTATTCTGAATGGCAGCACCATGGCTGTTAGCCTTGGAGGGTAGGGGAACCGTTACAAGATCGAGCATAAACTGATCCGCCCTAGAATCCCTTGGCACAATGGCAAGGTCGAGAGAAGCCACAGAAACGACCAAGAGCGTTTTTACAACTATTTGAGTTTTTACTCGTTTGCCGATCTTCAAGAGCAAATGAAACGTTTTTTGCGGCGTTCAAACAACATTCCGATGGCAGTTCTCGGTTGGAAGTCTCCGAATCAAAAGCAAAAGGAACTTGAAAGCTCAGGTATTTGACCGCGCGTGAGAGTTCAACGAGCGTCTGCAATAGCGTTAACCGAATTCGTTACTTTTTTCTTGACTTTTTTGGTCTTACATCATTGACAAAACTACAATTTTAGAATTTTTTTGATTTTTGGATTTTAACCAAAACAAAAGCACCTTCGAGGGTACGAAAGTACTCATAAAAGATATGTTTGATTTACCACATATAGCTGCAGGATTTGCATTTGAATTGCTTATTGCGCTTCTAAATTTTCTTTTATGCTTTCAGGCGATTCCTCGGCATTAGAGTGGACATTAACACCCGATGTTAAATTTCTAATATTATCTTTTATCTCGTGAAGCGTTTGGATAATATCGGCAAAACCATACAGTAAACAACTGCTAATTATTGTTGCTATGCAAACAACGAGCAGGACATAACTCCCACCGCTTGCGAGCACCATAATTGCGAATATGATTCCGCAGGTTGCTAATGTTCCAAAAAAAGCAGCTATCGCCTTTAATATTCCTACCATCAATGCCTCGTCTCCCTTTTAATGATGATTTACAAAGCCTCGTTTGTTATTGAGAATTTGTTCGTGTGTTTTCCGCTATCTCGGCAGTTTTTTCTATCAGCTCACCGAAACCATACATCACAAAACTCCCTATCCAACAAAGGAAAGGAGCTACGAACGGCACGATGAGACCGACGATGATTAGTTCATCCTCTGCTTCAACGATACTATATATGAGTAAGATAATACCGCCGACAAATGACGCAATCATAGAAATCCAGCAAACGATTTTTGCCGTAAGCTTTATTTTTCCGCCGATGTTAGTAAACATATTCTTGAACATAGTTGTTCTCCTTATTGATTTATAAAGTCGCGGATTCGTTGCTCGTATTCAGTCTCATCGGGTTTGGCAACCTTTGCGTAGCTTGAATATTCTCTTCTTTCGTTCTAATTCGTGCATTGTCGAATGCAATCAGAACAATCCACAGTAGAATGCTCAAAATGAATACACCAAGGCTGCTCATTGCCACTATCGAACTCATCTGAACCCCTTCCACCGTACCGACAGTCGACATCACTATAAACGAAACAATGACCGATATGATGCTTGCAAGAATAAGGCAAGGCATTACCTTACCAAGAATTTTTTCTTTTCGCCGTGCTTTCTCCCGCATCCGTTGAATTTCGTCAAGAGCTTCAAAAGGAATAGGCGGCGGTACAAACGATTGATGTTTGTTTCCACAAGCAAAGCATTTTGTTGCATCATCCGGCAACACAGAACCGCAATGTTCACACCGTACTAACATGGTTAGTTGGATGCCGGGGGAACGGGGATTTTGACCTGCTTATAAGTGAATCCAATCTCGATTTTTTCATCAAGCCTCGGAATAACATACATTGTATTTGCAGGTTCAATTGCTTTGCAGAATTCATCAGTCTTGTAGACATTGAGTTCATCGGCAATAATTCTGAGGCACAATGTCGTACCCGTCAGTCCATCAAACTCTAAAGTCACTTCCGCATCCGGACAATCAGCCTTGACAAATTTAATAATCCGGTTTGCAGACCGAATTGCTTCTCCATATCTGGGAATATTAAGCATAGTGACTGTATTCTGGGGAATTTTTCCCAATAGCCCCATAAGTTCGTTGAGTGCCGCATCTGTTTCGGGGTCGAATTCGTAATCGTCTTCGTGCATATTCTTCCTTTCCATAACGTCAGACAAACATCAAACCGGCGAAGAAGATACATTTTCGTCCGATGTGTCTGTTTTCTCTTCAACCGGAAGCGGATTCCCATCTTCATCGTAGTACGGATCGATCATATATTTTCTGATGACCTTATATGCGGCATAATAACTCATAAAGAGCGCGAGACCGAACAGGATCACAAACGGCAATACTGCGCCGATTGCCATAAGTACACCAGAGGTGAAGAACAATATTGTAATAAACACCAGTAACAGCTGTCCAAACAGTGCCATGATATTTCTCTTGAAACCAAGATAAGCAAAGATGACGGAATTTTTTAAAAGTTTCAGGAATTTGAGATCGAAGGTAATACAAAGCAGATAAATATACATTCTTGCAAAAAGCCACGTGATCAAGACGCCGATGGCAAAGAAGAACAAGACCGTATAGAAGAAAGATGTGCTGTAATTAAGGTAAAAAACCCATATATCGTATACTGTTACACTAAGAAAAAGCAGATCAAAAATCCCCAAAGGGATCGCTTGTTTATAATTTCTTTTGATCGCACCCCAAAAGTCATCAAACAGAAATACCGGTTCCCTTCTAACTGTACTGCGCAAGATGTGTGCCACCCCACAATTGACAGGTCCGAAGGTGATAAGTAAAAGGGCAGACAGTGCCAAAAATAGAATAAGCAAAACGGCATTATATTCATTTTCGGTAACAGGTGAACCGGAAACACCATAAAACACTGCCGTTAAAGGATCGGCACCATTCTGCGCAAGAGCTCCGTAAAGATTGGAATATGCCAAACTTTGCGGTACGATTGAGTGATCGTTAATTGCACCGGAGAGAATCAACATAGGAAAGATGATAGGAAAGTTTCCGACAATAAAAAGAATATTAGCAGATAAAATGGTGGAAAGACGACGATATGCGATTTTAAAAAACCATTTAAGATTCAGCGAGGCGGAATTGCCGTCATCAGTAGCATCGTCTTTATCTGTTTCCGGATTTAAGAGATTATACAAATTGAACTTCTTTTTCTTCAAATCGTTCACCTTTTCCTTTCAAGCAAGCCGCAACAGCATTGCTATGATACATTCCTTGATAAAATAAAACAGAATCAATAGACCTGTAAAAAACAGAAAATCTGCAGTATAACGCTTGACTTTCCGAAATTGAAATCGCGCAAGTGCGCTATGAAAAAAGAGAGCCGACAGACGAGAAAGCGATAGTAAAATTCCAATCACAGCGCAGTCGGACAGACAGATAAAAATGTAAAGATAGATTGAAACATCATTGGATATCTGCTTATAAAGCAGTGCAAGCGTACAACTCGACAAAAAGGATCTTGAAAATACTGCAAGTGCCGAAAAGGGGCGTCCGATAAAAGAAAAGCCGGCAAAGTAGATAACTGCAATCGGAAGCCATTCTGCAAGCAAGGCTTTGTAAAGCCACAAAAAAGAAAATGCCGACGTAAAAGGGCGCAAATATCCACCACTTAAAGAGATAAGCGACAACTTACTCTCGATGGGGGCAAATAACAGTCCAAAGATGATGCCGAGTAGTGCCGCTATCGGCATCAGATGGTTCTTTTTCTTGATCTTCACCGACGCACCTTCTTTCCTTACAGAAAGAATATGCGTCGATCATTTGAAATATGTTATTCTTTAATTGTCCCATCAGCGTTGAAGAGCGGCAACGGCTGCAGAATGGTAATATCTTCCCTTTCCGCCGCTTCTCCTTCGCCGAGAACTGCCATTCTGCCAACGATGATCCCGCCGGCTTTATTGACGAGCGCTTCAAGCGCGCGCAGGGATTCGCCTGTAGAAATGACATCGTCCACGATTAGAACCCGTCTTCCGCGCATTAACTGCGCATCGGCCAAATCGAGATATAATTTTTGCTCACGCGCTGTGGTGATCGAACGCACATTGACTTCAAAGACATCGGTCATGTACAATTTTGCACCTTTTCTCGCAATAAAATACTTTTCATCACCATGCTGTCTTGCCATTTCGTGCGCAAGCGTGATGCCTTTGGCCTCGGCAGTCAGTATGTAATCGTACTCCGGCGCTTTCTCAAGAAGTTCTTTTGCGCATTCTTCGCTGAGCGCAGCATCGCCGAGCATCACGAAACCGGCAATGTAGAGATTATCCGTGACCTTGCAGATCGGGAGATGGCGAGTCAATTCGCCAAATTTCATCGTGTAGTGTTTCACCTTTTCTACCTCAACAATTTAAATATCTTTTCGTCCTTCGATGGCTTTTGCCAAAGTGATTTCATCGGCATATTCAAGATCTGCACCAACCGGCATACCATATGCCAAACGCGTTACGCGTATTTCAAACGGTTTCAACAACTTCATCAAATACATTGACGTTGTTTCCCCTTCAACCGTAGAATTGGTTGCAACGATCACCTCTTTGATCTTTTCTGCTTGTACGCGTTTGATCAACTCGGAGATATGAAGCTTTTCCGGTCCGATCCCGTCAATAGGAGAAAGCGCGCCGCCTAAAACATGGTATCTGCCTTTATAGGAACCGGAACGTTCTACTGCCATCAACCCTTTTACGTCTTCAACAATGCATATCTGTCCGTTTTCTCTGGTAGGGTTTCGACATACATCACAAGTATCCCCTTCGCACATATTGAAACAAACAGAACAACTCCGAATCCTTCTCTTCCCGTCCAAAAGGGTTGCCGTAAATTCTTCCAACTCATCTTCGTTCATAGAGAGAAGTTTGAAAGCGTATTTTGCGGCAGTCTTTCTGCCGACGCCCGGTAACTTGCCGAGTTCTTCAATCATACGCTCCAAAGGGAGCAAATATTCCGACATCTTTGTGACCGTTCCTTTCGTAAACAAACCGTAAGTTACGACAGTATAGTAAAAAACATTCTAGCGCAAAAATCATCCGGTCTTGCAAGACTATTATCTCATTCCGGGAATAGACATACCGCCGGTGATTTTTTCCATTGCTTCGGCATTGGTCGTTTCCACCTTGCTGATTGCTTCATTCATTGCAGCAACCAAAACATCGGAGAGCGTCTCAATATCTTCAGGATCGACGATTTCCGGTTGCAGATCAATGGAAAGGATCTGCTTTTTTCCGTCGATCTTTACGGTGACAACACCGCCGCCGGCCTTGATCTCATATTCCCTTGCATCAAGTTCTGCTTGCAGTTCTTCCATTTGCTCCTGCATTTTTTGTGCTTGGCGAATCATTGCGTTCATATTTTGTGGGCCGCCGCCGTATCCCTGGGGAAGTCTTGCTTTCATAGTTTGATCCTCTCGTTTTTACTTTGTTATTCTAAATCATCAAGTGCATCGCTGTCGGAAACTCCCGCAGACTTTGCCTTAAACAGTACCGTTGCTTCAATGCCTTCTTTCTTTTGTACGATCAAAGAAATAGCAACAGACGCATTCTTTTTTTCCAACATGCTTTTTGCGAAATCATTTTCAACAGTAATGCTGATCGTTCCGTCTTCCATTAAAAATGCCTTTGAATCTTTCAAAAATGCCGCAGCGGAAGGATCGCTTTTCGCATACGCATGCAATATCTCTACAAAGCCCTTCAATTCTGTGTGTACAGCCGTCTGAACGGTTGAAGGCGACTCGGCTTTCCTTAAAAGTCGTTCCTTTGAGGAAGCAGTGCCTTCCTCATTCTTTTTTGTTTCTGTTTCGGTCTTGACCGCTACAGTTGGCAGTGTAATATTCACATCACTGATCTTGTCCTCAAGAACGGAAATTCTTTCAAGAAGCGCTTCAGGAGAAGCATCCGTCTCTTCGGCTGTCAGTTTGATCAGCGTCATTTCTGCGGCAATTCTGCCGGAAACACCGTTTTTTCCGGATGTACCGGAAAGCGCTTCATCCAATACAGAGGCGTGATAGATCAGTTTTTCATATCCGAAGCGTTCAGAAAGGTCAGTTAATGTTGCAAATTCTGCTTCCGTAAGATCGAGAATGTCCTTACGTAGTTCCTCCTTTTTCATGTTCTTGATTGTCTTCACAACGATCATATCACGATAGAAGGAGATCAATTCCTGCCAAAACACACTGAGGTCTCCTGAAATACGGTAAAGATCTGCAACGATCGAAAAAATTTCAGAGCCGTTATGATCCGCGATCGCACCGACCGTCTTTTCAACCGTTTTTCTTCCGGATCCACCCGAAAGATCCTCGACTTTTTCCGGCGTCACAGGCTCACCGTCTGCTGAACACAATTCTAAAAGCGAGATCGCATCACGCATACCGCCCTGTGCATTTCGTGCGATCAAATAAGCAGCGTCTGCACAAAGAGAGAGTCCTTCCTCCTTGGCAATGTACTGAAGGCGCTCAGCAATCACAGAACCGGCGATTCTGCGGAATTCGAAACGTTGGCACCGTGAAAGGATGGTTGCGGGGATCTTTTGCATCTCGGTGGTTGCCAGGATGAAGATCACATTGGACGGCGGTTCTTCGAGTGTCTTTAACAGTGCGTTAAAAGCGCCATCAGAGAGCATGTGCACCTCATCAATAATATATACTCTGTTTTTGAGCATTGCCGGTGCATACATGACAGCATCTTTGATATCGCGAATGTAATCCACACCTGTGTTGGATGCCGCATCCATCTCCAAAACATCGGCAGTACTTCCCTTCTCAATGGCAATACAGTTTTCACACTGACAGCAGGGATCACCGTTGATCGGGGAAAGACAATTAACCGCTTTCGAAAGAATCTTGGCGCAGGTCGTTTTGCCGGTTCCTCTGCTTCCGCAAAAAAGATATGCATGGCTAGTGCGCCCGGAAGTGACCTGATAACTTAATACGGAGGTGATGTGATCCTGCCCGACCACATCGAAAAAACGCGCCGGACGGTATTTTCTGTAAAGCGCCTGATGCATTCTTTTTTCTCCTTTCAAGCCTCTCAAGAAAAAGACAGTAAAACACAAAATAAGACCATACGCCTGCACGGGATATGTGCGCCGTATATACACCGAGTACGGGCTGTCTGGGCACATTCATCGACCTGCTTAATGCTGCTTAGTTCCCCACCTGACATGGTTCACAGGAGTAAATTGCACAGGACCCGCACTAAAAAGCATACACCGATGCCGACCACATACCAAGTACAAGCATATGGCCTTATTTCATGCTTCACTGCTACCTTACGATTATAACACATTTTTGTGCGTAAATCAAGTATAATATTTATTTTTTTTAAGATTTACAGAAAAAAATCAACTATCATAAATACATACTGCATTTATGATAGTTGAAAACAAATCATCAACCGATCATATCGGAAATTCCGGTCAACATATCACTCATGGTTTCAAGAGCTCCGGTGACCTTTTTTTTGATCGGAGATTTTGGCTTTATCATTTTGCCCGCTGCCATGCCGATCGCCGCACCAAGCATCATGCCTGCCACCGCACCGGTTACAATACCCATCGAAGATTTTGAATTCATTTCTTACAATATCCTTTCCCGTTCTTCGATATCAGTTTGTGCAATAAGTAACTTTTCAAACGAGGAAAATATCGGCATCATCTTGCTCTATTTCGTCTTCTTGAAGAAGTGCTTGAATTTTTTTTCAAGTGCTCAAGCAATACAGCTCCGCCGAAAGAAAGGAAAAACTGCATTAGCGGAAGGATTATTCCGACAATTCCGGAATTGCTCTCTCCTGGAAAAAGAGACAACAGCAAGGTCAACAAACACATCAGTATCGACGGCAGCAGTTTGGAGAAGATTCCTTCTGTTTTGAAACCGACAATAGAACCACATACTAATGCGCCGAAAATGCTTGATAAGTGTGCAAGCGGCAAATAGAATTCGGAAGGCTCATCGGATTTTAACAACAGCAATCCGCAAATGATCATCACAAGAATGGCGGTAAGTTGACCAAGCACTGCCGGAAGAATAATATTTTTTAAAATTTTCATAATACAAACACCGTCCATAGAAATTTGTATCATTCTATGCACGGCGTCGGTAAATTATGTAGTTTTACTTTTCTGCATCTTCTGCCTTAACATCAACAGAACGGATGGCGGACTTTAGAATGTGCAGTTTTGTACCATCACGGCTAGTTTCGATCACGCAGGTTTCATCTTTGATCCGAACCACTTTACCAATGATCCCGCCGATCGTGGTGACTTCATCTCCAACGGTCAAGTTGTTCATCATTTCCCGCGCCTGTTTTTCTTGTTTTTTCTGAGGACGAAGAATGAAAAAGTAAAAGACAACGATCAGACCAACAATCATAATGATCGTTGTAACTGATTGTCCTTGCGTACTTGCTAACCATTCCATCATAATTTTTGCTGTTCTCCTTTAAAAATAATCATTACGATTATTATACCGCATTTTTGATCTCATTGCAAGTGTTTTTTTAATTATTTTCTTTTTTGATCGAAAAACACAGATTTTTGGTTGGAAAGCATAGCAAACAGTTCTTCGGCGCATGCTTTTGAATCGGTATTGTAGATCGTTACCGCCGCGCTTTGCCTATAAAACGGAATCCTGGATTCATAGATCCGAATGTAGTTTTCTCTGCTGCCGTTGATGGGCGGTCTTAAAAAAACATTTGTATTTTGCTCAACCAAATGCCGGGGACGGATAATGCGTACAGTCATAGTCGTTTTTAAAAGATCCCTGTTTTCCTTGCGGAGTATGATGCCACCGCCGCAAGAGATAATGGTATTTTCTTTCTCAAGAGCGCTTTTGAGATATTCGTGTTCAAGATCTCTGAAAATTTCTTCTCCGAAGGTATCAAACAGTTCCCTTGTTGAGCGTCCCTCTCCTTTTACGATCTCGTCATCCAAATCGAGAAATTCCATCCCGGTTAGTTGCGCAAGTTCCTTGCCGACAGTGGTTTTACCGCAGCCGGTCATACCAATGAGAGCTAAATTTTGCGCAATGTTCTTTTGATTGGTGATCATGGTAGTACTCCTCTCTGAGAATGGAACAAACGGCAATATCACGATATTGTCCTTTTACATACAAAAGTTGTCTGAATGTTCCTTCATACTTCATCCTGCAATGGTCCATAACACGTCTGCTGGCGGTGTTTCCGTCCATATAGCGCGCGTATATGCGATTGAGCCCCAATTCATCAAACCCAAAAGAGATCAGTTCTTTTGCAAGTTCAGTAGCATATCCTTTTCCCCAATAATCCGGATGAAGAACATAACCGATCTCGGCGGCATGATTTGGCGTATCGATCGAAGAATATCCGCCCGTTCCGATAACCTTGTTTTCGCTTTTTAATACCGCCGCATAATCAAAAAACTCTTTTTTCTCATACAGTTCACAAATACGTTTCAGATACCGTTTGGTATAGTCGATATCGGTATGCGGTTCCCATAAAAGATATGCACTGGTGCGCGGATCGCTTGCTACTGAAAAATAGTCAGTGGCATCGCTTACAGTAAGCTGACGAAGACAAAAATGTTCCGTTTCGATATATGCAAGCTTGCTCATTTTTTCATTTAGATCCCGTATCACGATCATTTCACCTCAGCCGATAAAAACTACGGTACAGTATATCATGATTTTCTTTTATTTGCAAGTATTTCTCTAAAATCCGAAAGGTTTTTTCGTTTTTTCGGTGATAGAAATTGACAAGCGACGGTCAATGTGTTATACTGATTAAAACCATTCTTTTGCGGAAGGAACCAATTCTAAACACAATGAAGCATCTAAAAATATTTTCTCTGTTGCTTGCAGTCCTTTTTTTGCTTTCTGCATGCAGTTATTCCACTGTTATACAAAAACCCGAGGAATTCCCCTCGGAGGATTCTCACAGGACTGAGCGGATCATATTGAATTTTTCCGTTAAACAGATCGACCCCGGTGAGCATTTTTCATTGATCGCAGCCATTGCTCCTATCCCGGCATATGCGCCGCAGTTTGAATTTGTTTCAAATGATCCCGACGTTGCCGCTGTGGATGCCGTCGGAACGGTGAGCGGGGTTTCGGAAGGCAGTACTAAAATCATAGTTTCTTCCGGGGATCTTATTGCGGAATGCGTTGTGACTGTCGGAAATACTCCTGTTACACCGACTGTAACAGTCAGTCCCACGCCGACTCCTTTCCCCACCGAAACACCGACCACATCCGATGAATTGATTATGATTGAGGGCATTGAGATCATCGGTTCTACCACATGCTTTGTCGGACATCAAAGCCAATATACGATCAAATTAACTCCGGAAAATGCCAACGAACCATATACCATTCATAACAGCAACGATCGCTGTGCCTCCATTGATAACAATGCGCTTTTGACCTGCACAGGCATAGGAACTACAACAATTACCGTTGAAACGGAAGACGGACGCATTTCCGAGTCGCTCCAGGTGCATATCAATGACTATGTTGAGGATATCGACATTGTTGCCGATTCATTTACCGTTTATGAAGGTCAAAGCATTACCTTAACGGCGGTCACTACCCCTGAGGGTACAGAAGAATTGGATGTATACTGGGTAAATGAAAAGAACCACGCACAAAACGGCGGCAAAATATTAGTTAAAAAAACCAACGGAACAAGAGAATGCACGATTACCGGCGTCAGTGCCGGGCGCGTTATGGTGACCGTTGGCTTGCTCGACAATTTCTACAGCGGACTGACCAGCACGGTATGGATCACGATCATTCCGGATCCTACTCCGAAAATCGAAATTTCTGAAGATACATACACTGTCAATGCCGGTGAAGCACTCAAACTTCCGGTAAACAGTAAAAACATTGAAGGTGATTTGATATACACCATATCCGAAGAAGGAATCATTGAAATTGACGGCGAGGGAAATATCACTGCAATAAAAGCAGGAACAGTGACTGTCACCGTAAAAAACAACGATGAAAGTGCTTTTGACAGTGCTGTAATCACCGTAGTCCCTGTCATCAAATCAGACACCAGAGAGCTTTCTGTTGCTGTCGGACAGACGGAGAAGATCGTCGCAATGATTGTAGGCGCAGAAGGAACACTGAAATACACTCTCACTGAAGGGGATGCCATTACCCTTTCGGAAAACGGAAATTTTACTGCAGACAAAGAAGGTGAAACCACAGTGACCGTTTCTTGTGAGGAGTTGAAACTGTCGATCACCGTCAAAGTGATCGTTATAAATACCAATTCGGAACCGACTCCCGAACCTGAACCGGAAGAATAAAATATTACTAAAAAACATGGGATGTTAAAAAGTCAAGTCGACTTTTTAACATCCCATTCTTTATAATTTTATTTTTCAACTTCAACCATTTCAAAGGCTTCGAGCACATCTCCAACTTTGATATCGTTGAATTTTTCAACACCCACACCGCATTCGTATCCGCTTGCAACTTCCTTGACGTCATCCTTGAATCTGCGTAAGGAGGAGATATTGTCCTCAAAAATGACAATACCGTCACGTACGATCCGGATCTTTGCCTTTCGGGTTATCTTACCATCCTGAACGTAGCAACCTGCAATCGTCCCAACATTCGGCACATGAATGGTCTGACGAACTTCTGCGTGTCCAAGCAGTTCTTCTTTAAAGGTGGGAGCGAGCATGCCCTTCATCGCCGCCTTGATCTCGTCGATACATTCGTAGATGATCCGATAGGTGCGGATCTCTACTGTCTGGCGCTTCGCAGAGTCAAGTGCCGAACGGTCTGGGCGGACATTAAAGCCCACGATGATGGCATTGGATGCTGCTGCGAGCGTCACATCGCCTTCTGTAATACCGCCGACTGCAGAGTGGATGACACTGACCTTGACTTCCTCGTTGGAAAGTTTTTCAAGGCTTGCTTTGACAGCCTCAGCAGAACCGCCGACGTCTGCCTTCACAATGATATTCAAATCCTTAACACCGGAGGAGATTTGATTAAAGAGATCGTCAAGAGACATCTTTGTAGTAGACTTGTATGCATCTTCTTTGATCTTGGCTTTTCTCTGCTCAGCGAGTTCTCTTGCCATTCTCTCATCTTCTACCGAGTTGAATTCATCTCCTGCCTGCGGCACTTCCGAAAGACCGGTGATCTCAACCGGAACGGACGGACCTGCCGATTTCATGACTTTGCCGCGTTCATCTACCATTGCACGAACTCTGCCGACCGTTGTGCCGGCGATTACGATATCTCCGCTGTGAAGCGTACCGTTCTGCACTAACACCGTAGCAACAGGACCTCTGCCGCGGTCGAGCTTTGCTTCAATAATCAATCCTGATGCGCGGCGCTTGGGATTGGCTTTCATTTCTTTCATGTCAGCAACCAACAGTACATTTTCAAGCAGTTCGTCAATACCGGTCCTATTCAGTGCAGAAACCGGCACGCAGATAACATCGCCACCCCACTCTTCGGGAACAAGGTTATACTGTGTCAGTCCTTGCTTGACATTATCCGGATTTGCATGCGGTTTATCCATCTTATTGATGGCAACGATGATATCAATATTCGCTGCCTTGGCATGGTTGATTGCTTCCACAGTCTGCGGCATAATGCCGTCATCAGCCGCAACGACCAAAATAGCAATATCAGTCGACTTTGCACCTCTTGCGCGCATAGCGGTAAACGCTTCATGACCGGGCGTATCAAGAAAGGTGATGTCTCTGCCGTTTACCTGTACTCTGTATGCGCCGATGTGTTGAGTAATACCACCGGCTTCTCCCGCGGTCACCTTGGTATGTCTGATGGCATCCAACAACGATGTCTTGCCGTGGTCTACGTGACCCATGACACAGACGACCGGCGCTCTTTCCACCAGATCTTCCTCTTTGTCGCTTTCCTCATCAAACAATTTGTCTTCAATGGAAACGACCACTTCTTTCGTAACTTTGACACCGAATTCATCGGCGATCAAGTATGCCGTGTCGTAATCTATGGTAGCGTTGATACCGACCATCATGCCCATCATCATCAATTTCTTGACAACTTCCCCGGCGGTTTTGTGCAGTTTGGATGCCAAATCGCCAACAAGTACTTCATCACCTAAAGAGATCTCCAATTGTTTCTTGGGTGCTTCCTTTGCCTTTTGTTGTTGATGGCGGAAGCGGTCGATCTGTGGTTGTTGTCCTTTCTTTCCTTGAGAAGAGCCGTCTCTGCCACCATTTTGGGTGTTCTGCTTGTTGCCCTTCTTCATCTTTTGCGTGCCGCCGGTCATTCCCTTTTTTCCGGTATCGATCATGTTTTCTCTGCGATCGTCGTACTTGGAAAGATCAACCGCCCCCGCGCCTCTGGTATCAATTACGCGCGTACCCGCAACATGCGAAGAGCGCTCGTCGGAGACAGTGATGGTGGTCTTTTGAGGAATGTCATTCGTGCGCGCGGGGATGGTCGTCTGTGACGCTTGCTGCTTTTGCTGCTTTTTCTTTAGTTCTTCCTGTTTTTGCGCCTGTTTTTGCGCTTGCATCTCCTTCTGACGCTGGAGTGCACCCTGATATCTTGCTTGCTTTTCAGCTGCTATTTCATTCTTGCTTTTCTGCATAGCAGCGGCTTTTTGCTTTTCTTCCTGTTTTTTTGCTTCAATCTCTGCATTCTTTGCAGCAATGACCGCTGCTTCTGCCGCCTTTTCTGCCGCGATCTTTGCTCTCTCGGCATCCACAATCTGTTTATCTTTGATATAACTCTTGCCTGCGAGATAGTCAGCCATATCTTTGATCTGATATTCCGCAGTCAACACTGCAAGAAGAGCGGTCAATTCATCAGCGGTCAGTGTTACCGAACTTCCCTTACTTTTCAAACCTGCTGTTTCTATAAATTTTGCAAAATCTTTCGTTTTGAAGCCAAAATCCTTTGCAAGTGTTGTGATCTTATATTTGTTCGTCATAGTTTATCCTCCCGCTTAATCTCTTCACTCTGATCCGGTAAAACTTCATCTGTTATTTTTAATATCGCACCTGCCAATCCCGTATCGGTGATCGCCACCGAAGAGATTGAGGAGGTCCTTCCGAGCAGTCTGCCAAGTTCTGCATTGTCAAACGGCAGAGCCAAATGTCTGAGCGGAATGCGATAGTAACTCGCACAGTTCGTAATTCGTTTTACAGTATTTGCCGATGCGTCTGCCGACAGCAGTACAAGAACGACCTTGCTTTTACTGTTGCGGATCGCCTCCGTGACCATTTCGGTACCGATCATGGTCTTTCCTGCCTTTTTTGCGATACAGAGCATTCCTGACAATTTATTTTGTTTCATTTTGAAGAAGTTCTTCGGCAAGTGCGTCCAAGATCTCTTCCGGAATGGCGCAATTCAAATTACTGACAAAGCGCTTTGCTTTTCTTGCTTTATTGAAACAACCGATATTCTTACAGATATACGCTCCTCTGCCGGCTTTTTTACCGGTGTTGTCAAGAGACACCTTACCTTCTGCATCGCGTACCACACGAAGAAGTGTGCTTTTCGGAAAACTTAGTCCGCACCCTATGCATCTTCTTTCAGGCAGTTTTTTTTCTTTTTTTACAGACATTGCCGTTCCTCCTTTCGCATCAGCATTTTTGGGAATATTCAGATCCTATCTGTCTTAATATCGATCTTATAACCCGTCAGTCTTGCCGCCAGGCGCGCATTCTGACCTTCCTTACCAATGGCAAGCGAGAGTTGCTCCGGTTTGACGACCGCTCTGCAACTGCGCGTTTCCGAATCAAGAATGATCACTTCATCGACCGTCGCCGGCGAGAGTGCCGAACGGATGTACTCTGCGGGATCGTCGCTGTATTTAATAATATCGATCTTTTCGTTTCCGAGTTCTGCCATAATGGCGTTGATTCGCATGCCTCGTGTACCGATGCAGGAACCTACCGGATCAATGCCGGCTTCCCTGCTCATAACGGCGATTTTGGTGCGGTAGCCTGCTTCTCTGGATATACTTTCGATCACAACGGTTCCGTCCGCTATTTCAGGGATTTCAAGTTCAAAAAGCCTCTTGACGAAGTTTGGATGAATTCTTGAAAGTGTTACAATCGGACCTCTGCTCTCTTTTTTGACTTCTGTAATAAACACCTTGATGTGATCGCCTGGTTCAAATGAATCGGTATGAAGCATCTCTTTTTGAAGAAGGGTTGCATAACCGGTTCCTGTATCCACAATCGCATTTCCGCTCTGAGGATCGATCTTCTGAACCGTTACTGTGATAATATCTTCCTTTTTGTCCTCGTACTGTTGGATCATGATTCCTCTTTCCGCTTCACGGATACCCTGTACGATGACTTGTTTTGCATTTTGCGCGGCAATCCTACCAAAGTTCTTGGTCTTGAGTTCAATATCCACCACATCGCCAAGAGAAAGATGTCTTCTGCTGTGACGCTTTGCTTCGTCAATGGTAAACTCAGATACAGGGTCGACGACTTCATCGACGACCGTCATCTGACGATAGACCTTGTAGTCTCCCTTTTCTCTGTCGATCGAGACACGTACATTGTTTCCGCCGACTTCTTTCTTTAGTGCCGCCAACAGCGCCGCTTCGATCTTTTCAAACATGTATTCTTTAGGAATACCCTTTACTCTTTCAAGTTCGTCTAAAGCCGTTACCAACTCAGTGTTCATTATTATATCCTTTCTTTATTCCTCTTCTGTCACGGAATCGTAATCAAAATAAATATGTGCTTTTGAGATCTTTGCTTTTTCAATACTCAGCGTATCTTCTCCGATCGTCAGGCAAACATTTCCGTCTTCATTGACCTCGACAAGAATACCCACCAACTCTTTCTGACCGTTTGCAGCAGTAAACAGTTTCAAGACCACCGCTTGACCGATGCATGCCTTATAGTGGGCAAGAGTACGCAGTTCTCGCTCTACACCGGGGGAGGTGACCTCTAAATGATAGTAGTTTTCAATGGGATCAAGTTCATCAATGATTGGGTCAACGATCCGATATGCCTTTTCGCAATCGTCGATATCAATTCCCTGTTCTGCATCAATGGTGATCCGCAACCACCACTCACTGCCCTCTTTCAGATACTCTACATCCCAAATGGAATAACCCGCATCTTCTAACGGCTTGCGTATGACTGCTTCTACCGATGATGCAATATTTTTTTGTTGTGCCATTCGATCTGACCTCTCTTTTTTAAAGTCTTCCAAACAACAAGGAAGAGCAGTTTTTGAAAACTGCTCCTCATGATCCTGTATTCTGTGTACATCATATCACATTCTTCCGAGAAATGCAATACCTTTTTTGATTTTTTTCAAAAAAAGATTATTTCTTTAAATGATTCCGATTTTTACATCAACGGTCTTTAAGGAGTTCACATAGTCGTTGATCTCGATATCATCCATCATGTCATTGAGCATGGTATTGTACTTGTCTGTGATAGCGTGATCTTGTATCGAAGAAAGAATACTGTCTTCTTCTGCATTTTTATATGCACCTGCGATAAGGGGAACACGCTTGACAATATAAACCGCATTTTTCTCAGCATATCGGTCGATCTCACCATCTTTGAGTTTCAGTGCCTTTGAAAGCGATTCCGCACTGTATCCGTACCCGACGATGGTATCATAATCATTGACAGAGAAAGTATACCCCGCTACCGCATCCTCATCTTTTAGAGTCAATTCATCATATTTTTTTGCAAGTTCCGCGAAATCTTCCCCTGAAGATGCTTTTTGCCACACCTCTTCGATCAGCGCCGCCTTCGCAGCCTTTTGTTCGTCCGTATAAGCCTTTGTAACAGGGTTTCCGGAAGAATCAAAAGTCAGTTTACCGTCTTCGTCATACACATAATTGAATTCAGTCTTGACCATTATCACCTGATAGCGCGCATAATTCTTTTGGTAGAATTCATTCAATTCACTGTCCGTTGGTTTTTCGATGCCATTCTCACCAAACAGATACTCTTCAAGTACGCTGACTTTTGCTTCGATCAGAAAAGCGTTGCGCAGTTCTTTAATTCCAATACCATAGGTGTCTTGAAGTGCCGCACTGAACTTTGAACGGCTGTCGCCATACTGATAGCGAATGATCTCATTGATGTTGTCATCAATGGTATCTGTTGTCTCATCCGGAAGCGAGAGTTTGTATTTCTTGTAAAGAGCAAGTGAACAGATCATACTTTTGGCATACTCAAGTGTATATCTCTCAACATATTCTCCGACGGTTACGTCGTCTTCTATCGTCTTATTCCATGATTCCGGGGTGTCTGTGACGTCCTCGAATTGCGTTGTGAAATAGTACTTAAAACTGGAAAGCCAGTAACGATAAATGCCTTTTGAAATCGTGACGTCGTCATATTCCAGTGCCGCTTGCCCTCCCGAGCAACCTGTAAATAATGGGAACACGGCAAGAATAATCAGCAGGATCGCTGTGCATTTTTTGAAACTTTTCATCGGATTTTCACCTCATTTTTCTTTACAGCGGTATTTTACCACAAAATCGGGAACATTTCAAGTATTTTCCTTATTCTTTTCAAGAATATACTCCTGAAGCAGTTTTAAACACGCTTTGATCATCTGCGCAGGTGTAACATTACCTGTTCTCAGGGATAGGTACGGAACATTTGTCATAGTGACCATCAGTTTTCCGTTGTTTTGCGCGGCAAGTGCCGATGCAATCTTAACCGAGAATTTTTCCGGATAGAACAGTACATGACTTCCCTTAGATAGGATCTTACTGATTCCCGCTTTCGAACCGACGGCACGTACCAACGAGATGGTCAGAAGATTTGATACTTGAACAGGCGGTTCGCCGAATCGATCGAGAAATTCATCATAAACATCGGAAATATCCTCCGGTGTCTCAATCAATGAGATCTTTTTGTATGCATCGATACGCTGATTCGGATCGAAAATGTAACTTTCCGGAATAAAGGCATCCACTTTCAGGTCTATCGTGCAGTCGGTGCGCACCTCGATCTTGCCGCCTTTTTCCTCAATGACCGCTTCCTTCAGCAACTTCATATAAAGATCATAGCCGATGATATCCATATGCCCATGTTGCTCTGCGCCGAGAAGGCTCCCGACACCTCTGATTTCCATATCACGCATGGCAATACGGAAACCAGAACCGAATTCCGTGAAGTCTCTGATCGCGGCAAGACGCTTTTCGGAGATCTCGCTCAGTTCTTTATAACGTGGATAGGTAAAATAGGCATAAGCCCTTCTTGAAGATCTGCCGACGCGCCCTCGGATCTGGTGCAGTTGTGACAGCCCAAGTTTGTCGGCGCGCTCAATGATCAAGGTATTGGCATTCGGCACGTCGACTCCCGTTTCAATAATGGTTGTAGTGACTAAAACATCGATATTGCCGTCCACCATTTCTTCCCAAATCTCAGAGAGTACATCCTTATCCATCTGTCCGTTGGCGATCTCCACATGATAATCGGGGAATGCCGCACGCAGTTTTGCTGCCGCTTCATGCATTTTTTCGATATTATTGCAAAGATAATAGACTTGTCCGCCTCTGCGCAATTCTCGTCTGATCGCTTCTTCAAGCACTCCTTCATCATGTTCAAGGACAAAAGATTGTACCGGCATTCTGTCAACCGGCGCTTCATCAAGAACGGACATATCGCGAATGCCGGACATTGCCATATTGAGTGTGCGCGGAATAGGAGTTGCCGAAAGAGTCAAAACATCGACGTTTTGAGAAAGTTCCTTCAACTTTTCTTTATGTGCTACTCCGAAACGCTGTTCTTCGTCGATAACCAACAGACCGAGTTTTTTAAACTCAACATCTTTTGAGAGAAGACGATGTGTGCCGATGATGATATCCGTTTCTCCCCTTCTAAGCTTTCTTAAAGATTCATCGATCTGTTTTTTGTTTTTGAAGGAAGACACCATATCGATGCTGACGGGAAACCCGCGCATTCTCGAAAGGAACGTGCGGTAGTGTTGCATGCAAAGAATAGTCGTCGGCACTAAGACTGCGACCTGATAACCTCCGGAAGCTGCTTTGAAGGCGGCACGAAGGGCAACTTCTGTCTTCCCATAACCGACATCGCCGCAAAGAAGTCGATCCATTGGATGGGAACTTTCCATATCACGCTTGACTTCCTCCACCGCACGCAATTGACTGTCCGTTTCTTCATATTCGAAAGCCGATTCAAACTCTCTTTGCATTTCGTCGTCCTTTGGATAAGAGATGCCGTTTTTTGCCATACGGGAAGCGTAAAGGGCAATCAGTTGTTTTGCCATATTCTGCGCCGCTACTTTAGCTTTGCATTTTGCCTTTTTCCACTCTGCACCACCCATTTTGGAGAGCTTGATCTGCCCGTCTTCCGCACCCTTGCCAATATATTTTGAGATTTTGTCCAACTGTCCGCAAGGCAGGTATAAGGTATCGGTTCCGGCATATTTGATCTTGATGAAATCTTTTCTGACATTATCCACGACCATCGAGGACATCCCGAGATACTGACCAATGCCGTGAACATCGTGCACGACAAAATCGCCTACCGAAAGGTCCCCATACGAAAGGATCTCCTGTAAATTCTTGTTTTTCCTTCGCTTGCTTCGCAGGCTGTTACTTCTCTTAACAACCGCTCCGGCAGAAAGTTCTGTGAGAACGACATATCTTGAAGCAAGCAGTTCAAAGCCGGGGATATTCTGCCCACTCACCAATGCCACAGTTGCCAAACGTTGTTCGATAGTTAAATCATCCGGATAACTTCCGAAACCGGAATCGTTCAGCATTTTATTGAGATTTTGCAATGAAGCTTCGTTTTCGCAGATCAGTTTGACTCGGCTTCCGGATGCCATATATCCGCGCAGATCTTCACAAAGAAGATCGAAGCGATCGCCGTAACCTGTCGTTTGTCTGGTCTTGAAGGCAAACATTTCGGCAAGACGGTGCCCGGAAAGTTTACTGCCCATACTTGACAGGATCACAGAAGAATTGTCGAAAATAAAATCTTCCAGTACATCGGTGCTGACAGAAAATTCAGTGTGCTTCGGATGGATACTTCCATCAAGAAGCATTGATTTGATGTTTTCGCTGTCAAGATTTTGTTTTGACTCAAGGCGGTCCATGACAGCACCGTATTCGAAAACGATCGGCAGATAATTCTCTGCATAATCGAGCAAGCATTGCCGTTCGGGATAGACCAAAGAAATATATTTATCCAAAAATGCGGCATCTCTTCCGGAGGAAATGCGTTCCATCTCCTCCTTCAAACGTTCCGCTACCGGACCGACACTGTTTTTTTTCAGCAGTCCCTTGATAATAGCTACAATGTTTTTGACCGCATCTGCATCAGCGATCACTTCCCTTGCCGGAGTGATGGAAAATTGGTCGCAGTCATCTATTCTTCTCTGTGTCATAACATCGAAAAAACACATCCGGTCGATCTCCTCGCCAAAGAAATCGAGACGCACGGGATTGGCGGAAGCAGGAGAGAAAATGTCGATAATTCCGCCACGCACCGCATACTGTCCGACGCTTTCCACCATTTCAGCGCGGTGATACCCCGCCTTCTCCAAATGATCGATGATCTCATCGGGATGATAACTGTTTCCGTTGACAACAGAGAGTTCAGTCACCTCCAGTCGCTGTTTGGGAATGGTGTACTGCATGAGTGCGTCCGGTGTAGTAACCAGATAATCGCATTGATGTCTGATGATGTTCAACAGCACAAAAAGCCTCTCATGCTCAAATTCATGAGAAGCGGATGTATTGTAAAACACAAGATCGCGTACTGTGTAGCACATTGCACGCTTGCCGTAGCTTTTCAGCCATTCGCAAAAGCGAGCTGCTTTTTTTTCATCCGGTACGATGAGAAGAACGCCGTCAAAACCGCAGTATTGTGCATGCGAAAGAAGATTATTGACTAGCGCAAATTCCGCACCTTCACACAATCCGGAAACAACGGACGGCAATTTTTTTGCCCCGGAAGGCTTTTGGGCCTCCTTTTCGAGAAAGGAGATCAATCCCTGAAATTCTTTTTCGGAGATGATCTGTCTTGTAATATCCACCATTTTAATTATACCTGTTCATAGCAGTTTCAAAATCACCGTTGATGATCAGTTCAAGTGCCGCAGATGTATTATCAAACACATTGGCAAGTTTACTTTGATCCTCTTTTGAAAATTTACCAAGCACCCAGTCGGCAAGGTCGTATTCAGGACACGGTTTTTGACCGACTCCGATCTTGATTCGCGGAAACGATTCTGTTTTAAGATGCTCGGTGATGCTTCGCACACCGCGCTGACCGCCATCGCTACCCTTGCGGCGGATACGTATTTTTCCCACATCGAGATTGATATCATCACAAATGACGATAATATTATCGGAGGGAATTTTATAAAAATCTGCGGCGGCACGCACCGAAATGCCCGAAAGATTCATATATGTGGTGGGACAAAGAAAAATACCGCGTTTATCCCCGAGCGTGCATTCTCCGTACAGCCCTTCAAATTTGGAACGATCGATCTTAAATCCATTTTTCTTTGAATAATGCTCTGCAAAAAGATAGCCGGCATTGTGGCGCGTGAACGCATATTCCTTGCCCGGATTGCCAAGGCATGCAACAATAAAGGAAACCGGTCCGCGCCCCGAACCGTTTTCCTTTTCGATCTTTTTAAACAATTCAAAAATATCTGACATAATTCACCTCGTGAATCAAAAAGTAAACACGCATCCATATAATAATACTATATTTCATCCTCGTTGTCAATTGGAAAAAATAATTTTTTCGCTATAATTTTTGGAATTATGTGTAGACAAAACCAAAAAATAATGGTATAATAACACGCGAACAAAAAAAGAAAGATTAGGAGAGAATCAATGGAACAGAAAAAGTATATTTATCTTTTCACTGAAGGCAATGGATCCATGAGAGAATTGCTTGGAGGTAAGGGCGCAAACCTTGCTGAGATGACAGGTTTAGGCATGCCCGTTCCTCAAGGCTTCACCATTACGACAGAAGCTTGCAACCGCTATTACGAAGACGGCGAGACCATTCATCCGGATATTGAAGCACAGATCTATGAATATGTTGAAAAATTGGAAGAGATCACCGGAAAGAAATTCGGCGATCTTGAAAATCCGCTTTTGGTGTCCGTTCGCTCGGGTGCAAGAGCATCAATGCCCGGCATGATGGATACCATTTTGAACCTTGGTTTGAATGAAGATGTTGTTGAAACGCTTGCAAAAAAATCGGGTAATCCTCGTTGGGCTTGGGACTGCTACAGAAGATTCATTCAGATGTATTCGGATGTGGTCATGGAAGTCGGCAAAAAATACTTCGAAGAACTCATCGATCGAATGAAGAAGAAAAAAGGTGTCGAACAGGATGTCGATTTAACTGCAGATGATCTAAAAGTTCTTGCAAATCAGTTCAAGGCAGAATATAAAGCAAAGATCGGTAGTGATTTCCCCACCGACGCAAGAGAGCAACTCATCGGCGCAGTCAAAGCTGTGTTCCGCAGTTGGGACAACCCCCGTGCAAACGTTTACCGCAGAGACAATGATATTCCCTACTCTTGGGGCACCGCAGTCAATGTACAGTCTATGGCATTTGGCAACATGGGAAACAACTGCGGTACTGGCGTTGCCTTCACGCGTGACCCCGCTACCGGCGAGAAAAAGCTGATGGGAGAATTCTTGACAAACGCACAGGGAGAAGATGTTGTTGCAGGTGTACGCACACCGATGCCGATCGCACAGATGGCTGAAAAATTCCCTGCTGCTTTTGAACAGTTCAAGGAAGTTTGCGAAAAACTTGAAAAGCATTACCGTGATATGCAGGACATGGAATTCACGGTTGAAAATGAAAAATTATACATGCTTCAGACCCGTAACGGAAAGCGTACCGCTCAGGCGGCACTTAAGATCGCATGTGACCTTGTTGATGAAGGAATGAGAACCGAGGAAGAAGCAGTTCTCATGATCGACCCACGTAACCTTGATACCCTGCTTCATCCGCAGTTCGATGGTAAGGCACTGAAAAATTCAACGCCGATCGGCAAAGGCCTTGGCGCTTCACCCGGAGCTGCTTGCGGTCAGATCGTCTTTAGCGCTGAAGATGCAGAAGCATGGAATGCTACCGGCAAGAAGGTCATCTTGGTTCGTCTCGAAACCTCACCCGAAGACATTACCGGTATGAAGGCGGCGCAAGGCATTTTGACTGTTCGTGGCGGTATGACCTCTCATGCAGCAGTAGTTGCACGCGGCATGGGAACTTGCTGTGTTTCCGGTTGCGATGCCATCGCTATTGATGAGGAGAACAAGAAGTTTACACTTTCCGGAAAGACTTATTATGAGGGCGATTGTATTTCTCTTGACGGTTCGACCGGTAATATCTATGATGGACTGATTCCGACCGTAGATGCGGAAATCGCAGGCGAATTCGGTCGCATTATGGCTTGGGCTGATAAGTTCCGCAAGCTGAAGGTCAGAACAAATGCAGATACCCCACGTGATGCCAAAAAGGCACGTGAACTGGGTGCAGAAGGAATCGGTCTTTGCCGTACTGAGCATATGTTCTTCGAACCGGACAGAATTGCGGCTTTCCGCGAAATGATCTGCTCCGATACCGTAGAGGAGAGAGAAGCTGCTCTTGCAAAGATCCTTCCCTATCAACAGTCTGACTTTGAAAAACTGTATGAAGCCCTGGAAGGCGAGCCGGTATGTATCCGTTTCCTCGATCCTCCGCTTCACGAGTTTGTTCCTACTACAGATGAAGATATTGCAACCCTTGCCAAAGCGCAGAGCAAGAGCATTGAAGAGATCAAGAACATCATTGCCGGCCTTCACGAATTCAATCCGATGATGGGACATAGAGGTTGCCGTTTGGCAGTCACCTATCCAGAGATTGCAGCGATGCAAACGAAGGCAGTCATTCGCGCTGCGGTCAATGTACAGAATAGACACGCTGAATGGACCGTGTGCCCGGAGATCATGATCCCACTAGTCGGCGATGCAAAAGAACTGAAATTTGTAAAAGAAACAGTCGTAAAAACTGCGGATGCAGAAATTGCCGCTGCAGGCATCCATCTAACATATGAAGTCGGCACAATGATCGAAATTCCGAGAGCATGCCTTACCGCGGATGAGGTGGCAAAGAGTGCGGATTTCTTCTGCTTTGGTACAAACGACTTGACACAAATGACTTATGGCTTCTCGCGTGACGATGCAGGTAAATTCCTTTCAGCCTACTATGACAAGAAAATCTTTGAGAATGATCCCTTTGCAAAACTCGATCAGGTAGGTGTCGGTAAATTGATGCAAATGGCAATCGCACTCGGCAAACCTGTAAACAAGAATCTCCATATCGGAATCTGCGGTGAGCATGGAGGCGATCCCTCTTCTGTGGAATTCTGCCACAGAATCGGTCTGGATTATGTATCCTGCTCTCCCTTCAGAGTTCCGATCGCTCGCCTTGCTGCTGCACAGGCAGCTATTAGAAGTAGGGAGGACTAATCTGTATTTGATTTGGGTCAAACCCAATCAGTAAAACCACAATAGAAAAATTGACCTTGTAGATTAACTCTGCAAGGTCTTTTTTTGCGCAAAAAAGCCTTGTATAACGGCATTTTTGGCTATAAAACAGCGATTTTATTCACAGTGGGAAAATGTCGAAAATCAAAAATGTTTGCCCCCAAAAATCATATCGGTGGTTGTCCCGGAACATAGTGAAACTTCAAATATACGTTTTTGGGAAAATAAATCCGTGCAAAAATGCCGTTTGACCGACTTTTTGCCGATAATCCGAACGAAAAATTCCCAAAAACGCATTTTTGGGAAACCGCTTTTCGTTTTTGGGAACATTTTTGGGAAAATCAAATGGGAGGCTTCTGTGCGAAAAAAGAATTACAAAGGCAGATGTGAAAAGCGGAGCATCGGTAAATGCTCTGATGTTTGTCGAACCTATGATGATATTCAATCCGCTTATGCCGACATATTGCAAGCAAACGAAAGTATCAAGGAATTTCGTTGCAATGTCCCACTCGATGATTTGGATTATATGTCGGATTTTGTTTGCGTCAAGGCAAATGGAGATGTCATGGTGCGTGAATGTATTGACCGCAGGTTTTTGAGTAAGCCGATGACTGTAAAATCGCTTGATATATCGCGGATATATTGGTTACGGCACGGTGTTACCGATTGGGGGCTGGTGATAAATGAAGAATAAT
>CAZUWA010000020.1:0-27648 GCA_964623895.1 uncultured Lachnospiraceae bacterium
GCCTTGTAAAACAAGGCTTTTCGGCATAGGTTGCATTTTTGACCTATGAGTATGGAGCGGGCAACGGGAATCGAACCCGCATAGTCAGCTTGGGAAGCTGATATTCTACCACTGAACTATGCCCGCATAACAACCGCACAGATATTGTACCACGAAGAAAATATATTGTCAAGAGTTTTTTATACAAATTTTGGATATCATCATAAGAATAGGTAAATGGGACAAATAGCATAAGATTGCTGATTTTTTTAACAAAAGCACTTGACATATCGCTTAAAATGTGGTATCATGTAACCACGCTTGCGGTCGGTTATAAGCGCATATTTTGCCACCAACTCGCAGCGAATATAGGTGCAAAGACACCGTGAAGAAAGAGAGGTGCTTTTCGTGTACGCAATTATCGAAACAGGCGGAAAGCAGTATAAGGTCAGCGAGGGTGACATCATCTTTGTTGAAAAACTGAACGCAGAAGAGGGAGGCGCATATACCTTTGATAAGGTACTTGCAGTTTCCGGCGGCGAAGGACTAGTCGTAGGTACTCCTACCGTAGCAGGTGCAACTGTTACTGCAAATGTCGTCAAGAATGGTCGTGGCAAGAAGATCTATGTCATGACATATAAGCCGAAGAAGAACGAGAAAAAGAAAATCGGTCACAGACAGGCTTACACCAAGGTTCAGATCAGTGCGATCAACGCATAATAATGACCAAAATCACTTTTTACAAGCGCGACGGTGTTTATTTCGGTTTTAAAGAAACCGGACATACCGGCTACGGCGAAGCGGGAGATGACATTCTTTGCTCTGCCCTGTCGGCGATGACGATGCTGATCATCAATACCGTCGAGATCTCATACGCATCAAAAGTGGATTACACAATTGATGAGAAGAGCGCAGATATCGAATTAAAGGTTCTTGCCGCCCTTCCCGAATATGAATCGGACGAGAAAAAGCGTTACGCAATTTCCGGTTTGATTCAAGGGTATCTCTGTCAACTCGGCGACTTGATGGAGGAATATTACGATTACCTTTCGGTGGATGAGACAGAATGTTAGTCGCTACCCAAAATTTTATGGAGGATCAAACAATGCTTAGATTAGGTTTACAGTTCTTCGCTCACAAAAAAGGCGTTGGTTCTACCAAGAACGGTCGTGACAGCGAAGCGAAAAGATTAGGCGTAAAGAGAGCTGACGGGCAGGTCGTTACCGCAGGTAGCATTCTTGTAAGACAGAGAGGCACTCATATCCATGCAGGCAACAATGTCGGCATCGGTTCTGACGATACACTGTATGCAAAAGTCTCCGGCAAGGTGAAGTTTGAACACATCACTGGCGGCAGAAAACAGGTGAGCGTTTACGCTGAATAATTCTTTCTATGAAAAATTCCTCGCATACGCGAGGAATTTTTTGTTATCTATTGACAAATGGCAGAAAAAATGTTATACTCAATTTATGCATAAAAATTTAATTTTTGATCTGGACGGGACGCTTGCACCTATCGGAAAACGTTGTCCGGAAGAAGCGGTCGCGACTTTATGTAAGCTCGAGTCGTCCGGTCGACGCATCATTCTGTGTTCCGGAAAACCTGTCTATTATCTTTGTGGATTTGCACGGCAAATGGGGCTTTTAGACCCAATATTAGTTGGAGAAAATGGGGCGGTCATCGCTTTTGGAGTAAATTTGCCCTTCAAAGCCGTTTATTATCTCCCCTTCTCAAAAAATGCGGATTTGTATATCAAAAGTCTCAAAAACGAGTTTGATGAGTCTTGTGGCGACTCTGTATGGTATCAACCGAATGAACGGGCACTTACCCCTTTTCCAAAGACAAAAGAGGCATTTAAAAAGCTGCAGGCGGTCGTAGATATGCACCCGGAGATGAATGAGGAATTGAACATCTACCGTCAATGCGACTGCTTCGACATCCTTCCAAAAAACATCACCAAGGCTACGGGATTGTCGATGCTTGCTTCGATGCTTTCCTGTGACCAGAGCGATTTTGTCGCGGTCGGAGACGGAATAAACGATCTACCGATGTTTGAGTTTGCTGATGTTTCCATCGGGATCGGAGAGGATGTAAAAGGAATGACGAAATACCACTGTGACGATATCTTTACAGCGTTGCAGTTTATTAATATTGCCAAATTATAGGAGGAAATTATGAGACTCGGCAGAATTAAAGGGTATCAAAAAAAGGATTTTGAAGAAGTAAAAAAAAGCGGACTTTCCTTTATTGAAGTTTGTTGCAACTTCGATAACGAAGCAGAACAATTTATTTCGTCTGTAGAGGATGTCAAACAATCGATCGCAGAAACAGGAATCGACATCTCATCTGTCGGCAGATGGAATCAAAATGTAAATGTTGCCGGAAAGTTAGACGAAAAAGCTTTGGATCTTTACCTTCGCCTTTTAGATGCGGCAATTGCGGTAGGCGCCAAAACATTTGTTTGTGGCTGTAACAAAGATGACAGTGTTTCCCTCTTCCAAAACTATCAAGCCGCTATCGAACTATTTAAAAAATTGCTGGAACATGCAAACGGACGTATTAAGGTCGCAGTTGAAAACTGTAACTGGAACAACTTTATCGTTTCACCGCGCGACTGGGAGATCGTTTTAGGCGAATTGCCCGAACTGATGCTCAAATATGACTGTTCCCATGCTTATAACCGCGGAGATAATTATCTTGATGAATTATCCGATTGGGGAAAACGCATCGCGCATTTCCATATAAAAGGTACTGTACATGCAGGCAAACACTGGGTGGATGATCCGCCAGCCGGGATGGATGATATCAAGTGGGGTAGCGTTTTCGCTGTATTATACGCTCGTGGCTATGACGGAGATCTTTCGATCGAACCGCACTCTGCCACATGGCAAGGAGAAATTGGCGTCGCTGGTGTATCCTTTACCAAAGAGTATATTTCAAAATTAATTCTCAGATAACAGCCAAGGTGCAGAGTCGGCTTGCCGAAAAATCTGCACCTTTTTTTCTTTTTTCTATTGATAACAACAATCAATTGTGATATACTCACAATGTTAGCAATCGCTCACCACTTGTGATAACTTTGGATGCATTCAGAAAGGATTTCTATGAATAACAGCAACAAACCTATGATGCTCGATCTTCTGACGCCCGGTCACGATGCCATCATCACCAATGTCGGCGGTGAAGATTCTCCACTTAGAAGACACCTTTTAAACATGGGATTGACCCCCGGAACAGAGGTTACGCTCATCAAAATCGCACCGATGGGAGATCCTTATGAATTTAGGCTTAGAGGGTATGAACTGACTCTTCGAAAGGAAGATGCCTCTAAGATCGAAATTGAAAATATTCATCCGACACATGATCACAAAAAGCACAATCCCGAACGCGGAAAAATGACAGAACATCCGGGTATGGGCGAAGATCTTGGCAACTATCACTCGATTTCCGATGGAACAGTTATTCCGGAGGGTGAAAAACTGACTTTCGGCTTGGCGGGCAATCAAAACTGTGGAAAAACCACCCTGTTTAACCAATTGACCGGTTCAAATCAACATGTAGGAAACTTCCCGGGCGTCACTGTTGATCGCAAAGATGGTAACATACGTAAGTATTCAAACGCTATCGTTACAGACCTGCCGGGTGTCTATTCCCTTTCTCCTTATACCGGAGAGGAGATCGTCACCAGAGACTTTTTTCTGCGCGAAAAGCCGAACGCAATCATCAACATACTGGATGCCACCAACATCGAGCGCAATCTCTACCTGACGATGCAATTGATGGAGTTAGATATGCCAATGGTTTTGGCATTGAACATGATGGACGAGGTAAGAGAAAACGGTGGAACGATCATGATCAATGCACTGGAAAAAGCGTTGGGCATTCCTGTTGTACCTATTTCCGCAGCCAAAAATGAAGGAATTGATGAACTTATAGAACACGCAATTCATATTGCACGGCATCACGAAAGACCCGGAAGATGTGATTTTTGCGATAAAGACGGCGAAGATAACGGCGCAATGCATCGCTGTATCCATGCAATCGAGCACACTATCGAGGATCATGCCAATGCGGTAGGCATTCCTCTGCGATTTGCCGCGACAAAGATCGTTGAAGGAGACACATCGCTGACCGAGAAACTAAACTTATCTGAAAACGAAAAAGAACTGTTGGAACACATTCTGAAACAAATGGAAGAGGAGTGCAAAAAAGACCGTCAAGCGGCACTGGCAGACATGCGTTTTTCCTTTATCAAAAAAATCTGCGACGCAACAGTCGTCCGTCCTCATGAAAGCAAAGAACATAAACGAAGCCTCAGCATTGACCGCATTTTGACCGGCAAATACACCGGTTTTCCTGCATTTATCTTGATCATGGCAACAGTCTTCATTTCGACTTTTGGATTTATCGGAAAATATCTTTCTGATCTGATGGAACTACTGATCGAAAATACTACCGTTCTTGTAGATGGTTGGCTGACCGCTTTCAACATCAATCCGATCGTTCATTCTTTGATCATTGACGGCATTTTTACGGGTGTAGGCAGTGTACTCTCCTTTCTACCGACCATCGTGGTGCTGTTTTTCTTTCTTTCCATTCTGGAAGATACCGGCTATATGGCGCGTGTCGCTTTTATCATGGATAAATTGCTCCGTAAGATTGGTCTTTCCGGACGTAGTTTTGTTCCGATGCTGATCGGCTTCGGCTGTACCGTTCCGGCAGTAATGGCAACAAGAACACTCCCTTCAGACCGCGACCGCAAAATGACCATTATTTTAACGCCGTTCATGAGTTGCTCTGCAAAAATTCCGGTATATACCTTCTTTACAGCGGCATTCTTTCCGGGAATTAAAGGTGGATTTGTCATGGTCGGGCTGTACTTTTCGGGAATGGCTATTGCCATTTTAATGGCACTGCTACTCAAAAAGACTCTTTTTACCGGCAAGCCGGTTCCCTTTGTCATGGAACTTCCAAACTACCGCTTACCCAGTCCCAAGAGTGTGTTTCTGCTAATCTGGGAAAAGGCAAAAGATTTTTTGACAAAGGCGTTTACTGTGATCTTCGTTGCTACCGTCATCATTTGGTTCTTACAGAGTTTTGATATGAGACTAAATGTTACCGAATCCCACAATAGCCTTTTAGCGCTCGTCGGCAGTGTAATCGCACCGGTATTTAAGCCTCTTGGATTCGGAAACTGGCAACTCTCTACTGCACTGATCTCCGGGTTTATTGCAAAGGAAAGCGTTGTCAGCACTTTAGAGGTGCTGGGCGGAGCAACGCTGTTCGGAACGGGAACACTTGCCACATTGAATGTACTCAGTTTTCTTGTTTTTACTTTATTATATACTCCCTGCATCGCAGCAATTGCCGCTGTCAAGCGTGAACTGGGCAGTAAGTGGGCTATCTGTGTTGTAATTTTACAGTGTGTCGTCGCATGGTTAGCCGCATTTCTCGTTCATACGGTAGGAATGTTGCTTATTTAGATCTTATTGGAGGAAATCTGCTTGAATTTTCAAAGTTATCTTGTGCTTGCTTTCGTACTCCTTCTTTTTGGATGGGCACTCTACAAACTTATTCAAAAGAAGGGCATCTGTTCCTGCGGAACGATCGGAAGTAAAAGAACAAAGGATGAAGACCATTGCAACAAACAATGCAATTGCTGTTCCTGCTGCCATGCAAACAAAAAGGATGGTAAAAAGTGAAATTTATACATACAGGAGATTTGCATCTTTCTTCACCCATGGATTCAAAATTCTCTTCTCTGCTTGCCAGACAACGAAAAGAAGAACTGTTTGAATGTTTTCAAAGACTGTCTGATTATGCCGTGACAAACGAAGTTACCGCCATTCTTCTTTGTGGAGATGTTTTTGACAGTAAAACGCCTCCCGCAAAAGATGTATCGCGTTTTTTTGATATCATCAAGTCACACAATTCCATCGATTATATTTACATCGCCGGTAATCATGATGAAAAATTCTTGGGACAAACTGATTTACCGAAGAATTTCAAGACATTCGGTGAAACATGGGGGTACTATACATATGGCGAAACGGATATCTACGGCGTCAGCATAACAGCTAATAATTTCGATAAAATATATGGTGAGTTACAGCCGGTATGCGGAAGAAAGAACATCGTGCTCCTTCACGGACAGATCAAAGAATCAAGAAATGTTACAAAGCCTGAAGAGATTGCTCTACCACTTTTGGCGGAAAAAAGTATCGACTATCTCGCGCTCGGACATATCCATTCCTTTAAGAAGGGAAAACTGAGCCGTCAAGGTATTTATTGCTATTGTGGCTGTCCTGAGGGACGTGGATATGACGAATGCGGGGAAAAAGGATTTGTCCTTCTGACAGTCAACGAAACAATTCAAGTAAAATTTGTCCCTTTTGCTAAGCGTACTGTTCAGCTTGCCAAAGTAAACATTTCATCTGCCGAAACAACCGATGACGTTCTAAGCCTTATTGGTTCGGCTCTGTCTACCGTTCAAAAGGAAGATCTTGTTCGTGTCCTTTTGACAGGTAGCCGTTCACCCGATTTTCATCCTGACAAAAAGCGTATAGAAGAAAAATTGCGTCATAGTTTTTTTCACGCTTCGGTCAAAGATGAAACAGTGCTCACAATAGACCCACGTATCTTTCCGAAGGGATCGCTTGAAGAAGCCTTTTACCGTACCGTGATGAGCGAAGTGAGATTGACCGAGCAGGAAATGGATGCGATCCTGACAATCGGGCTGTCGGCATTACAGGGAGAGGAGGCAGAATTTTTATGAGGCTCATTCGTTGTTATATCGCAGGTTTTGGCACATTCGTTGACAAAGAGATCACTTTTGATCAAACTCTGCATGCTATTTATGAAAAAAACGGATTTGGAAAAACCACCCTTGCAAACTTTATTGCTGCCATGCTCTACGGTATGCCGACTGCACGCGCTGGATGTAAAAATATCCGTGAGCAATACAATCCTTGGAGCGGTGCAAAATACGGGGGGACGTTGGTGTTCTCGGCGGCAGACGAGGTTTACCGCATTGAACGCACCTTTGATACAAAATCAGAAAAAAAGGACAAGCTAAAAGTCAGCTGTGAAAGCAGAAACAATTTTGACCTTGCGCTTGACAGCAAAACGCCGGGAGAATATTTTTTAGGTATCAGCAAGGAGATCTTTTATCGAACCGTTTTTTACAGCGAGATACCCGAAAAAAGTAAAAAATCCGACCTAATCGACCGTGTCACCGCAACATTGTCCGGTAGCGAAGATTCGGATAGATATCAAAAAGCCATCGAACTCCTCAATACGCAAAGAAAACGATATAAATTAGACAGAGGAACGGGTGGCTATCTTGATAACATCAAGGATGAACTCTTTAAAAAAGAAGAAACATTCAAAGCGTCCGTTGAAGCAGAAACACAGATCGAGAAGCTGAAAATAACGCGCCAAAGTTTGAAGACTGAAAAAGAGGATCTCGATAGAAAGATCACCTATGCAAGACAGTTGCGTATTTACACCAAACTTGAAGAAGATAGGAAGTCGGCATATGAGGAGCAACTCAAACGATCCCCTGCGCTCCCAAGCGAAACGCAGTTAGAACAACTAAAAAAACTTGCCGAAAACGCATCCGCTTGCATATCTGGAAATTATCAGCTTTCACCAGAGGAAGCTAAAGAACTTGCCGCATTGACACCGCTCTTTTCAAATCCGGATACTGAAACTAAGCTCACCGATGTTGGAAAAAAGATTATAGAAATCAATACACAAAAAGAAGCGTTAAAGGAATTAAAAGATCCGAGAACAGAGATGTTTTATAACTATGCGACCACACATACAGACAAAGACTTCGAACTCTTGGAGCCGGCATATTTTGCATACTCGTCTGCTTCTGAAAAACGGGATCCCTTAGAACAGTCCTCTGAAAAAACACCGCTCCCCCCTTTGGTAATGCTTATTTCGGGTTGCATTGGTACCATTTTCGGCAGCATATTTTTGACAGCAAATGCAATTCTCGGCATTTTTTTGATCACATTCGGACTTTTGACCGCAGCGATCGCCATCTCCCTATTTTTACGAAAAAAAACAAAATTCGCGGAATCATCAACATCCGATCGAGAATACAGAGAATGTCGCAAAAAACTATGCTCTCTGCTTGACCGCCTCGGCTGTCCTCCGGGTACGCCTGAAGAACGTTACCACCGTTTGATGTCGAACAGAAACGAATATCTGCACATTTTGAAAGAATATCAAAACTATCAGGACGCTGTTTCTAAGAAAAATGAGAAGATTGCTTCTTCCAAAATGGAGATCACCGATTTCTTCTCGCTCTTCTCTATTTCAGAGGATTTGCCACACGAGAAGGCGCTGGAAACCGTTAAAAAATTACAAAAGCGATATGATTTTCTTGCGAAAAAAAATGAGGAACTGAACAACACTTTTAAGGAGCAAACCAAACGGCATCAACAGGCAATGGTTGACTTTTTAAAGGAAGCCGGGAAGTTTTCTTTTGATCACGATGTTACAGACGTTAACGATATTTTGGACGAGTTCATCAATGCCCGTAATGAGGTCGAAAACAGTAAACGGCAATGGAAAGATGCGCAGAAGAAAACTGCTGAATTTCGTATAAATGAAGCACTGACACAAGAGTCGGAAATATCGGATATTGAAGATGCATGCGAACATGTTAAAGAACTTGAAAAACAGATCGAAAAAATCGATAAAGAGCTGAATGCTCACGCAATAATTGCAGACAAGCGTGAAACACTTGAAAAAGAAATTGCTGATCTTTCCGAACACCTCAATGATTATAACACACAATATGGGTTGCTTGTCAAAACAAAGGCGCTTCTTGAAAGAGCCAACAACACCCTGAAAGCAGAGATCGCAAGCCCGTTGCACAGTGCTTACCGCAAATACGCTGACCAAGTTGATTCTTCTTTGTCAAAAGCCCTGAAGGTCGACCTTTCTTCCCTGTCCCTCTTCTATGAACGTGATGGAGAATACCGTTCGATCGAGCATTTCAGCGCCGGACAGCGCGCGATCTCAGACATTTGTCTAAGGTGTGCATTGATTGATCTGATCTATGAAAAGGAAAAGCCCTGCATCATCCTCGACGATCCTTTCGTTCATTTGGACGGCAACAATTTAAAGAATGCATTACTGGCACTGAAAACACTTTCCAAAGATCTGCAAATCATTTATTTAACCTGCCATGAAAGCCGAATGGTATAAAAAAAGTAAACAGAAAAATCCGAGATCGTTGCATACTTATCTGCAAAAATCTCGGATTTTTTAAAGTTTTTTCTTGCTTTTTGCGATTGCTTTTATCAAAACGAAAATTCCAAGCACAACAAAAAAGCCAAAAAGAGCACCGGCATAATCGATCCAAATATCCGCTACTTGCGAACCTCGGTCATAAAAAATTTGAATCGTTTCATCAGTTACTGCAATCAAGAGAGAGGAGAAAAGCGGAAAAAGGGACAGTTTTTTAAAATATAGGGCAAGTTGCACCCCAAGCAGCGCAAATTCCGTAAAATGTGCTAACTTGCGTACAAGATGATCAGTGACTTTTCCTTCTCCAACGATCGTTTCCACGGGAGGTTTGATGATTTCCGTAACCTTTTCGCTAGAGTTTGCCGACGTTTCTGATGTCTTCATAGAATTCGAAAATATAAACAGGACGGTCAATACGATCAGAACGATCTGAAATATCGAAAGTCGCTTTTTTAGCATTGTTACCTCCTTTTGGATGATAGGGAAAACGGATGATCGTTGAGGTCATTATATCATATTTATTCAATATTTTCAAGAGAATTTCGTCGAAATTGAAAATATTTCCCACAAGTGGCGTTATGTTTTAAATTTTCTCTTGCAATGTTGGTAAAAATATGGTATATTACCATAGTTGAGTTTAAATTTCTATATGAGGTTTTTAAAATATGAACTATCAGGAAGAGATCGGCAGAAGACGTACTTTTGCCATCATTTCTCACCCCGACGCAGGTAAAACAACTCTTACCGAAAAATTTTTACTGTACGGTGGAGCTATTCAATCAGCCGGAACGGTCAAGGGCAAAGCGTCTGACAAGCATGCAGTTTCCGACTGGATGGAACTGGAAAAGCAAAGAGGTATTTCTGTTACTTCTTCTGTTCTTCAATTTGAATATGAAGGATATTGTATCAACATTCTCGATACCCCCGGTCACCAGGACTTCTCGGAGGACACCTACCGTACTTTAATGGCGGCAGACTCTGCGGTCATGGTCATTGACGGCGCAAAGGGCATTGAGCCGCAAACAAGAAAACTATTCAAAGTTTGCGCCATGCGCGGTATTCCAATCTTTACATTCATTAACAAGATGGACCGCGACTCCAGAGATCCTTTTGATCTCTTGGATGAGTTAGAAAAAGAATTCGGTATCGGCACATACCCCATCAACTGGCCGATCGGAAGCGGCATTGGATTTAAAGGTATTTATGATCGCGAAAAACGCTCTATCCTCGCTTTTGATGAATTTCATTCCGGACGTAAGAAGATCCGCGGCATCTCCTGCGACATCTCCGATCATGCACAACTTGCAGCCTTGATTGGCGAACAGGAAGCAACCGATCTGATCGATCAGGTGGAACTTCTTGATGCCGCCAGTTATGAGTTTGACCTTCAAAAGGTCTCAAACGGCACACTTTCTCCCGTTTTCTTTGGTTCGGCTCTCAACAATTTCGGTGTCGAACCGTTTCTTGAGTCTTTTCTCAAAATGACGTCCCCACCGCTTGCACATGAAACTTCTATGGAAACGCTCTCCCCTTTCGAAGAGAAGTTTTCTGCGTTTGTCTTCAAGATCCAAGCAAACATGAACAAGGCGCACCGCGACCGCATCGCTTTCATGCGGATCTGTTCCGGAAAATTTGAAAGGAACAAAGAATATCTTCATGTCCAGACCGGAAAAGTTGCAAAACTCTCTCAACCGCAACAAATGATGGCACAGGAACGCGAGATTGTTGATACCGCCTATGCCGGTGACATTATCGGAATTTTTGATCCAGGCGTATTCTCAATCGGAGATACGCTGTGTGATCCGTCAATGAAAGTACGTTTTTCCGGTATTCCGACCTTCGCACCGGAACACTTTGCTTATGTGGAGCAAGTGGATGCCATGAAGCGCAAGCAGTTTGCCAAGGGAATGAACCAAATTGCTCAAGAAGGTGCGATCCGTATCTTTACCCTGCCCGACTCCGGATATGAACGCTTGGTCGTCGGCGTAGTAGGTCAACTACAATATGACGTGCTCAAGTTCCGCATGGAGACAGAATATGGCGTCGTATACCGCAGGCAGGATCTGCCGCACACCTCTATTTATTGGGTAAAAGAAAAGACAAAACCAATTTCCGAACTGCGCCTTGCAGAAGGTACGATGTGGGTCAAGGATTTCAAAGACCATGATCTGCTCATCTTTCAAAGTGAATGGGCAGTTCGCTGGGCAAAAGAAAAGAACGAGGGTCTTGTACTCGGAGAATATTCAGAAATGAACGAGGTAACCGAATAATTTTAAACTCTGCCGCAAATGTGTGGCAGAGTTTTATTCATTTCAAAAACTTCTTGACCGGCATAGTTATGATGCTACAAAAGGTCAATGATACGAATACCGACATCCCTGTTGTCAGAACCGGCTACATGGGCACAGAATGACTTTTACTCGATCAACAGTCAAATGGAATTCATTCTTACGGAAGCAGTAAAGAAAAAAGAACAGCAATAAAAATCGGTATTCCGTCCGACAGGGGCTGTAAAACCTCCCGTTTGAACAGAATACCGATTTATTATTTCAAAGTATCCGGTTTAATAGTATAATAAAAATCGGTCAACTCGACTATAACATTTTCCGCTGCCTGATCGATATATTCGGTGACTGCCAATTCATCGTATAACAGCTCTTTGTAGTAATCAAAATCGGTGGGAATGCGATAGATCACATGATAGCCGTATTCCGTTTTCACCGGTTCACTGATCTGCGACATTTCCAGTTTGAAATAAGCCTCTTCAAAGGCATCGTCAATTTCATCCTTTTTGAAGTAAACACCGTTTTCGTGATCTTGTCTATCCTCGCCAAATGTCAAAACAGCGCAACTGAACGAATCTTCCAAAAGTTTTTGCGCGAGAGAAACCAATTCTCCGCTCTTCCCTTCCTGCTGTTCATTATAGGTTGCCAAAACCAGTTCCGCAGCAAAAAGGGCGGTGTATTCCTTTCCGGTCGGATAGGTTGCTGTAGAAAAATCAAAATCTTCATCATCCGAAACGCCAAAATAAGCAAGTTTTTTCTTGTCTATATACTCCGCATACTTGCTGTATGCATCCTCAATTTCCTTTTTGCTGTTCTCGGTAAAACCGTCAGCAGAAAGAAAACTTGCCGCAGCCTTCAAATCTTTTGTCGCATCATCCGTTGCAGTCAGCGCATCGGTCGTCTCTTTGAAATAAACGATCGCAGGGGAAGCAGCGGTTGCAGAAAGTTGATTTTGAAGGACGGTCACCTTTTCAGCATAACTTGAAAAACTGCCAATATAAGAAAGCGCATCTTTCTTTGTGTTATATGCAGAGATAAAATCGTTTAATTTTGCCACTGCTTCCTTATTGGTCGTTTCGGAAGTGAATGTTTTTGAAATCTCAATTGCAGAGGAAAGAAGTTCGCTGAGTGCTTTTGCGAGTTTTTCTGTATTTTCTTCTGTGGAATAGTTTTTCTTAGTCAAAAGAATGTGAAGCACAGCATTTTGCTCTTCCAAATGCTGTCTGATGAGCTCATCCGAGCGGTCGATGACTTTGTTTTCTTTGTCATACAGATAGTCATACACGCCGCTTTCAATAAAGTAATAATAAAGCATCCATTCTCTGAACACATCTACAGTACAATAATTCTCTGCCAGTGTTTCTTCATACTGACTGCCGCCCTGCAATGCGGCATAGTATTTTTGGCTGTCAATGTAACTGTCTACCGACTCGATATCTTCATCGCTAAGCTCAATTCCAAACTCTTTTGCCAGTTTTTCGATTGCACGCTCCTTCTTTAACTCTGTCAAGACGATCTTGTTGATCTCTTCCTCTGCATTCTCGTCCAATTTGTTATCGTTGCTCTCAAGATAAGAAGTTAAGCCAATGTTGTAATAATACCTATATTTTTCATAAGTCACAGGTTCGCCGTCGATAGTTAAAACCACAGTTTCATACAATTTTTTTGTTTCCTCATCAAGCTCGGAAACAGAAGTCTTTTCATCGGTCGTTTTCTTGTTGGATGCGCATCCAACAAGAACGGCAAGTAGCATCAAAATCGCCAAAAAAGCGCAGATAATTCTTTTCATCTTATTTTTTCCTTTCAGGATATATACTTTTGCCATTTTACCAGTTTTCAGATAAAAAGTCAATATAAACGGCAAGAATTCATCTAAAATTCACCAAAAATTGTATCTGCCAAAATAATATGAACCAACAAAGATGAAAAAATTCCTCCCAAAAGATGCTATCGCAGTTATCATAACGCGCTTTGACAAAGCCTCATGGATAAACAAAAATTTCACTTGACAAATGACAAAAGATGTGATATCATAATCTCAAGTTGTTCATCAACTCTTACAGAATATGTCCTTTGCATTCCTCGTCAAAGAGAGCGGCGGCAGGTGAGAGCGTCGTACGGTATGCTGTAAAGGGTACCATCTGTTCGTATGATTTTGAATATCCTAATGAGTGAAACACTCGGGTGGAACCGTGCGGTAGAATTCGTTCACCTCACCCCGATGAAAAACGTGTCTTTCGTCGGGGTGTTTTTGTGTGGTACCGACAGAAGACAGAACCAAAGGACCGCACAAAGAAAGGATGAAAATATGAAGATCATCATTGAAAATCAAGAATTTAATTTTGACGGTATCATGACCGCCTATGATGCACTCAAAGAGACAGGTAAAATTTCAAGAGATGTTCTTGCTGTTTCGATAAACGGAAAAACCACCGCACTGACAGCAGAACTAAAGGAAGGCGATATCGTTTATCCCCTGACTTTTGCAGATGAAGACGGCAGAAAAGTATTTCACCATACGGCGTCGCATATTCTCGCACAAGCCGTTAAAAGATTGTATCCCAATGCAAAACTGACGATCGGACCCGCAATCGACAATGGGTTCTACTATGACTTTGACTTAGAAGAGCCGCTTGGTCAGGAGCAACTTTCCAAGATCGAAAAGGAAATGAAAAAGATCGTCAGCGAAAATCTCCGCATTGAACGCTTTGTTTTGAGCAAGGAAGAGGCGCTCAAACTGGTAACCGACATGAATGAGCCTTACAAGGCGCTTCTGATTGAACGAATCTCGGAAAGCGAAGAGATTTCCTTCTACCGTCAGGGCGAATTCGTTGACCTGTGTGCAGGTCCGCATCTTTTCTCTACCGCCGCAGTCAAGGCATTCAAACTAACATCCTGCACCGGCGCTTATTGGGAAGGAAACAGCAACAACAAGATGCTCAAGCGTATCTACGGCACTGCCTTCCCGACAAAGGATGAATTGACTGCTTTCCTTGCGCAACAAGAAGAGGCGCGCAAAAGAGACCACAACAAACTTGGCAGAGAACTTGAATATTTTACTACTTCCGAAGTAGTAGGTCAGGGGTTACCGATCATTCTGCCAAAGGGTGCAACGGTTATCAGAATTCTTCAGCGTTTTGTTGAAGATGAGGAGACAAAGCGCGGTTGGCAACCGACAAAAACGCCGTTTATGGCGAAATCGGATCTTTATAAGATCTCCGGACACTGGGATCACTATCTTGATGGTATGTTTGTTTTGGGAAATCCCGATGACAAAGAATGTATGGCGTTGCGCCCGATGACCTGTCCGTTCCAGTATCAGGCATACCTCAACAAAGCACGTTCCTACAGAGATCTACCTCTTCGTTATAATGAAACTTCTACCCTCTTCAGAAATGAAGCATCCGGCGAAATGCACGGGTTGATCCGTGTCAGACAGTTTACCATTTCGGAAGGACACTTGATGTGTACCCCCGAACAACTCGAAACGGAATTTAGAAGTTGCCTTGAATTGGCAGTATTTATGCTCAAATCCATTGGTCTTTACGAGGATGCTTCTTACCGCTTTTCACAGTGGGATCCGAACAACAGAGAAAAATATATCGGCACGGATGAACAATGGGATGAAGCACAGAGTATCATGAAAAGAATCCTTGATCACCTTGAGATCCCCTACAAGATCGGTATCGGCGAAGCGGCGTTCTACGGACCGAAACTTGATATTCAAATCAAAAATGTTTTCGGAAAGGAAGATACACTGATCACCATCCAAGTCGATCAACTTCTGGCAGCACAGTTTGGCATGGTCTATGTCGATAAGGATGGACAGAAGAAAACACCCGTAATCATTCACCGTACCTCAATCGGTTGCTATGAACGTACTCTTGCTTACCTCATCGAAAAATATGCGGGCGCTCTGCCGTTGTGGATGGCACCGACACAGGTTAAGATATTGCCAATCGGTCTTGACCAGCACGAATATGCAGAAAAGGTGGTTGGCGCATTGCGTGCTAAGGGAATGCGCGTCGAACTGGATGAGCGCGAGGAAAAGATCGGATATAAGATCAGAGAAGCACAGCTCCAGAAAGTTCCCTATATGCTCGTTTTAGGTGCAAAAGAGGCAGAAGAAGGCACAGTAGCCGTTCGTGACCGCAAGGTCGGAGACGCCGGCGCAATGACACTGGAAGCGTTTATCGCAAAAGCAACGGAAGAAATCGAAAATAAAGTAAATAACTGACCAAAAATATTCCTTATGTTTTTTTACATAAGGAATATTTTTTCATCCCAAAACATAAAAATAATTCTTTTTCTCTTGAAAAAAACTACAAAACATGGTATAATAAAAATGTATAAGCAGCAAGAAAAAAGGAGGAAGAGAGATGTCTTCGCTTCGCAATTTTGGGATATCCTTTGTTGCAGCTCTGCTGATCTTCAGCGGGCTTGCGTATTATATTTTTTCAAGTGGCTATTTAGAAAATTTATTCGATAAGCAAGATGACATGCATGGAAGCAATCAAAATCAAGGCGTAATTTTTGATCCCAATGCCGGAACAAACGATCAAACTCCGATCAAGACCGGACGCTCTTTCAATATGGTGGTCATCGGCACAGATTACGATCCGATCGTTTATAACGACTACACCTCTTCGGGTTTGTCAGGTAAGCCGGAGGTGTTAAGGAAGGTCAAAGCGAGTATCATTCTTTTCGTCCGTTTTGATAAAAAAGAGCGCACAATCATTCTTTCAAACATCCCGGCAGAAACAACGGTTACATTCGACTATGTCGAGATGACTTTGGGTGAGGCATATGCCTTCGGCGGTGCAACCTATATCAAAGAAAAAGTTTCCACGCTAACAGGGATGACTGCAGATTTTTATGTCGAGTTTTCAGGAAGAGATTTTGCAAAATATGCCACTACGACACTCTTGACGCACGATTTTACTGTTCCCTATACCACTACGACAGACAGTAGTAAAGGACTTTCCCCTATGACCTTCTCAAAAGGGCAGATAATATCCGACGCTGACAGCATATACACATTGCTTCATTACGATGGCTATAGCACTGCAACGGTCGGTAACCGCTATGCAACCGTTCAGAGTTTCTTTTTACAGGTCATGAAAAAATTGGCATTGACTAAAAATGCCGATTACTTCTATACTACCTTTGTTTCCCCATTGAATACGGATATCGTAAAAGAGGATATCACAGAATTGATCGAGGTAATCTACACCCTGTCTTTGTACATCGATGACAGCAGCGCCTCGACAACGCTAACAACGGTAGACTTCTACAAATACGGAAACTATTTGCAAGACGGCACATTTGTAGCCAATACACAAGCAATCAAAAATATTTTCAACGAATTTAAAGACTGAAAGGATATACATTTTTATGAATGCAACTGAAAAAACTATGGATAAGATCGTAGCACTTTCCAAAAACAGAGGATTTGTTTTTGCCGGATCGGAAATTTACGGCGGACTTGCCAACACATGGGACTATGGTCCGCTTGGCGTAGAATTAAAAAATAATATAAAACAAGCGTGGTGGAAAAAATTTGTCAAAGAACACAAAAACAATGTAGGACTTGATGCCGCAATCCTCATGAATCCGCAGACTTGGGTAGCTTCCGGGCACCTTTCCGGTTTCTCCGATCCACTCATGGACTGCAGACAATGTCACGAGCGCTTTAGAGCTGATCAATTGATAGAGGACTACTGCAAAAAAAACGGTTTCGAACTTCCGAAGGCAATCGACGCCTTTACAAATGCAGAACTGAAACAGTTCATTGATGAACACGAGATCTCTTGCCCCACTTGCGGCAAAAAAGATTTTACCGATATCCGTCAGTTCAACTTGATGTTCAAGACTTTTCAAGGAGTCACAGAAGACGCAAAAAACACCGTTTATCTGCGTCCTGAGACCGCACAGGGGATCTTTACAAACTTTGTTAACGTACAACGTTCCGCAAGAAGAAAACTGCCCTTCGGCATCGGACAGATCGGTAAGTCCTTCAGAAATGAGATCACTCCCGGCAATTTCATTTTCCGCGTAAGAGAGTTTGAACAGATGGAAATGGAATTCTTCTGCAAACCCGGAACAGATCTTGAATGGTTCACTTATTGGCGAAACTTCTGTAAAGATTGGTTGCTCTCTTTAGGCATGAAAGAAGAAAATTTGCGTTTACGTGACCACGATCCGGAAGAACTTTGTTTCTACTCCAAAGCAACGACCGACTTTGAATATCTTTTCCCTTTTGGTTGGGGTGAACTTTGGGGCATTGCAGATCGCACAGACTACGATCTGACACAGCATCAGAATGTTTCCGGTAAAGATCTGACTTACTTTGATCCGGATACTAACGAAAGATATCTTCCTTATGTGATCGAACCGTCTCTTGGTGTAGAACGCTCCTTCCTTGCGTTTCTGTGCGATGCCTATGACGAAGAGGTCATTGACGAAGCGAAGAACGACGTACGTACCGTTCTTCATTTCCACCCCGCCCTTGCGCCCTTCAAGGCGGCTGTTCTTCCTCTTTCCAAAAAATTATCCGAGCAGGCTTTGGCGATCTATGAGGAACTTTCCAAACACTTTATGGTCGATTATGATGAAACGGGCTCGATCGGAAAGCGCTATCGCAGAGAAGACGAGATCGGCACGCCTTATTGCATCACCATAGATTTTGATACTGTCGGAGATACAGAAAAAAAGGGAGATAATTGTGTAACCGTCCGTGACAGAGACAGTATGGAACAGGTACGTATGCCTATTTCCGAGTTGGTGTCTTACCTGAATAAAAAAATAGCTTTTTAATCCAAAAAACCATTGTAAACTCTTTTTTTCAAAATCGGTCATAATTTTAGATGAAAGGAAGCTTTCACAAAGCGAAAGTAATGGTTAGAAACATGAAAAGGTCTGAAATCAATGCGTTAATTAAGGAAAATCAGAAATTTATCGAAAGCCACGGCTTTCACCTGCCGCCATTCGCGCATTACACACCGGATGAATGGAAAAAGAAGGATCATACATATGACGAAATCCGCCACCACATGCTCGGTTGGGATGTAACAGACTACGGCGAGGATGATTTTAATCGTGTGGGGTTATTCTTGTTCACCATTCGTAACGGTTCAGTTTCCGAAGCGAACTGTCCGAAAAGTTACGCGGAAAAACTGCTCATTTCCCAAGAAGGACAACTTGCGCCGATGCATTTCCACTACTACAAAACGGAAGACATTATCAACAGAGGCGGCGGCGACCTTGTTGTAAAACTGTATAATGCTTCTGAAACGGACGAACTTGCCGACAGTGATGTCACTTTTTCAACCGACGGCAGGATCCGCACCGTTCCCGCAGGGTATGAACTGTCCTTATGCCCCGGCGAAAGTGTCACACTAACCCCTCGCCTGTATCACGCATTCTGGGCCAAGCCGGGCACAGGAAAAGTGCTGATTGGTGAGGTCTCCAAGGTCAATGATGACAACCTTGACAACCGTTTTTATGAAGAGTTGAAAAGATTTACCGGTATCGAAGAGGATGAGGCACCTTATCGCTATCTCTGCAACGAATATCCGGAATATGCCCAAAAATAGAGTTTATGAGTAGAATTTTACTGTTCGGAGAACTGCTTTTTGATGTTTTCGCCGATAAGGCAATTATTGGTGGTGCACCTTTTAATTTTGCCGCACACTTCTCTGCCCTTGGAGGATCGGCAGATCTGATCTCTGCCGTCGGAAAAGACGATCTTGGTGCACAGGCACAGTTTGAAATGCGAAGCAGAGGTTTGAATACGCAGTATCTCGCGACCGTCGAATATCCAACAGGCATTTGTAAAGTCGCCCTTTCCGGCGCTGTACCAAGCTATCGGTTGATCGCGGATGTTGCGTATGATCATATTCCATATCCCACAATCGTTGGAAATTATGATGCACTGTACTTTGGCACTCTTGCAGGACGAGCGCCCGAATCCTCAAAGACGCTGGATGCACTTTTAAAGAATGCACCTGCAACGCTCGTTTTTTATGACATCAACATCCGTCCCCCGTTTTATGATCTGCAACAACTGAATCACAACATTTCTTTAACCGATATTCTGAAGATATCCAGAGAGGAAGCAAATATTCTCATGCCTTATAATGACGATCCGGAGAGGTATATCGAAGATCTTCTTGAACGATTTCCGCGTTTATCTCAAGTCGTTTTAACAATGGACAAGGATGGATCAATGGTTATTGACCGTAAAAAAGGTATCTTCCGCTCGGAAAAGCCGCAGTCAGCTGCAATCTCGACCGTAGGCGCGGGAGATTCATTCGGAGCATGCTATTTATACAATTTTCTAAACGGGAAAAGTATTTCGGAATGTCTTTCGCGCGCTACCAAATTGTCTGATTTCGTCGTAACAAGATTGGGTGCGGTACCGGAAATTCCAAGAGAACTCCTCCGTGAATTGATCTGATTCCAAAACTCACTAAAAAAGATAAAAGAAAGGAATTTCAACATGGCAGAAACGAAAAAAAGGGGCAAATTTTTTGCCGTTTCCAACGCACATCTCGACACACAGTGGAATTGGACTGTTATTGATACCATTCGTGATTGCATCAAGAACACAATGGAACAAAATTTCGCACTTTTAGAAAAATATCCGGGCTATAAATTCAATTTTGAAGGCGCATTTCGCTATGCTTTGATGGCGGAATACTATCCTGAAGAATACGAAAAAGTGAAAAAATATGTCTCAACGGGGCGTTGGAATCCAGTCGGCGCTACGTGGGATGCAATGGATGTCAATGTACCTTCTTCCGAAGCCTTGATGCGACAGATCCTTTACGGAAACAATTATTTTGAAAAGGAATTCGGAAAGATCAGCGACGATATCTTTTTGCCCGACTGTTTTGGATTTCGCCAAGCATTACCTTCTATAATGGAACATATGGGACTGTCCGGCTTTTCAACACAGAAATTGGTCTGGGGCGCAGGTGCGCCGTTAATCGATAAAGACGGAAAAGTCCTCCCACCAATGCCGAAGAGCACGCTTCCACGTATGGATCTCGGACGTTGGATCGGTCCGAACGGAAAAGGCGTTTATGTTTCTTTACTCTGCGGCGCATACGAATACAATTTTGATAAAAATCAAGATGAACGTCCGATCAACGAACGCGAAGAACTCTTGAAAATGCTCGAAGCAAACGAACAGACCTCCGGTGTCCCCTATAAAGCTCTCTACTACGGCACCGGAGATTACGGCGGCTCATGCTCAGACGGTTCGGCAAAGCTCGTTTCGGAAGCTGTTGAACAGCCTGCAGGAGAAGGACTTTTCGATGTGGTTTCTGCTTCTCCTACAGACATCTATAAGGAATTGACGAAAGAAGAATCCGATGCACTGCCCATTTATGATGGTAGCTTACTCATTCCACACGGCTACGGCGCAATGGTCAGCCATGCCACTCTCAAACGATTAAACCGTTATAATGAAGGACTGCTTGACCGTGCAGAACGTATCGCCGTTATGGCAGAGTTGATTGCCGGAGAGCCATATCCCAAAGAGACGCTGACTTTCGCGGCAAAACTCTTCCTGTGGCACCAATTCCACGACGATCTTACGGGTACTTCTATCGCCGATGCATATAACTATTCACACAATGATCAATTCGTCGCACGAAATCTTCTTTCAGGTGTTTTAAAAAGTTCTCTCAAAGCTGTTGAACGCCGTTTTAACACGCTCGGAGATGGAGATCCCATCCTTCTTTATAATCCTTCTGCCTTTGAACGTGAGGAAGCGGTAACCATACCTACAGAATTCGATGAAGCGACTGTTTATGATCCGGCAGGCAGAGCTATTCCCACAGCATGCTATAACGACAACGGTAACAAATACATAACCTTCCGTCCAACTATGCCTTCGCTTTCGGTTTCGGTTTGTCATGTTCGACCGCAGAAGACAGAAATTTCTTCCGAATTGAAGATCAGTACATATGAAATGGAAAACCGCTATCTTACCGTAAAACTGGACGAAAACGGAAATGTTGCTTCTATTTTTGACCGCATGCTTGGCAAGGAACTGTTATCCGGTGCAATCAGACCGACCGTTTACGGCGATCACAGCACCACATGGCCCTCTTGGGAAATTAATTATGAAGATATCGCAAATGGGATCGTCGGAGAAGCTACCCTTGTTTCCATTGAGCCGCTTGACCACCGCCCTGTCTCGGTTGGCTTCAAAGTCACGCAGAAATACAATCAAAGCGAATTCATCACTGTCATTACTTTGGTGGAAGGCGCACAACACCTTCGTTTCGATTGCGAAACACACTGGTATGAACATGCCTCACTCCTTGTAGAGCAATTTCCACTTGCCGCGCGCAATGAGAAGGCTTTGTTTGACAGCGGCATGGGTGCGGTATATGGCGGTATTACCGACAGTTTCCCTTATTATATCCACAATGTTCACCGCTGGGCAGATCAACGTGATAAGTCGAATGATCTCAGTGTGATGATCGCCAATGACTGCAAGTATGCCATGTTCAAACCGGACAACAAAACACTCGCGCTTTGTTTGATCCATACTCCTTCCGGCGGATATTTGTCTCGTTCCGGACAAAATTATCAAGATCTCGGTGTGAACTACTATTCGTTCACAATAGAAGGACACCGCATTATCAAAAACAAAGCCCTCAAAAATGCCGAAGCGCTCAATACGCCGATCACTGTTCTGGAGGCCGAAAAACATGAAGGCATTTTTAACAGCTACTCACTCATCGAAATCAAAGAGGAAGGTGTTTCACTGCAGGCATTAAAAAAAGCGGAAAAGGAAAACCGATACATTCTGCGTTTCCAAGAAACAGCGGGACAGGGACATCGCGATTTTACCGTCCACTTCCCCATGCTTGCCGTTGGCAATCTCTTCCTGTGTAACGGTTACGAACAGAAAATTAAGAAACAACGGTTCTATCCGCTGTCCTTCCAAACCGGACTGCACAAATACGATGCCAAAACCTTTTCGCTTAGTTTATACGGTGATATGCTTGCCCAAAAGCCGAGAGAACTTCCGGTCGAACTACCGTTCAATGCCGATATGATTAGTCATTCACAGCAGTTCAAAATTGGATTTGATTGCTATCTACCACGTGAACTGTTCCCGACCGAATGTACCGCACTGAACACCCACTTCGTCTTCTCGGAAGGTGAAAACAACACACTTCTTTGCAATGGGCAAACACTTTCCTTGCCCAAACAAAACTACCGCTATGCGCGCATTCTTGCGTTTTCACTGAAAGAAAGAAAAAACACAGTGTTTACTGTCGGATCAAATGAGAATATTCTCTCGATTTCTTCCATCAGCAGTCCGATCGGCACTGTTGAATCAGTGATCAGCGGAAGCATCAATTCCGTCAATTCAGATGATTTGGCACTGGTGTTTACCCACACCCACGCGCCGTCCGGTGAGGATCGGATCTATAATTTCGCATATCTCTTCTGCTATCAGATCGCACTGGATGGCGCAGATAAGATCATTCTTCCGAATGATCCGGATATCGCGCTATTTGCCATGACTCTTACAGATACTTCCATGCCCCGTCCTCTTTCTGCGCAATATGACAATTATGGCGAAGTGTTGCCTTCACATCATCTGTACACCGTAGGGTGCACAGGAGAAGATATCCTGCATGAAGGTGCGCTCAAACTTCTTACTGCCGAAGCAGTTACGGACGAAGGCGTTTTCGAAAGTTTTGAATGCGAAGGGATCGTTTGGCAAGACGGATGTCATGCTATTGTCAGAATGGGAGAACATGACCTGACAGTTACGGCAAAATATCGTTTTCTCGGAAAAGATCTGGCGCAAAACAAACCAATTAAAGCAAATCACGAAATGAGTGCTCGTGAAGCCGCTGTACACACGATTGACGGCAGTATCAACGCCAAATGGTGCGGAATCGCCGATGAAAACGGCATTTGCACTCTAGACATTGATCTTGAAGAAATGCAAAAAGTGTCCTCTTATTTGATTTGCCATGCCGGTCCTTTTGAGCACAAGGGATATAACACTTCTGATTTCAAACTGCTTAGCAGAGCAACACCAAATGATGAATGGACGGTTCTCGACGAAGTGACGGGAAATACCGAAGACATCACGTACCGCAATTTTGAAGAGCATACGGTACGGTATCTTAGGTTATCTATCTCCAAACAAACGCAAGGTCAGGATCGTCATGCAAGGATTTATCGATTCTCCGTATACGGCTGACATTAAAAAATGATCACGGAACCAAGGCTCCGCGATCATTTTTTGTTTTAATCGCTCCACAGAAAATAAAAAAATTTACACGGCAGAAATTTCATGCCGCGTAAATAAGAAAACTATTTTGCAAGCATCTTCTCAAGATAGCCGATTGCCGTATCAAATGCTTCCGCAAAAGCCATTGGAGGGAACTGCTTGACAATACGATCCATTTCGGATACACCTGTTTCGCTCTTGATGATCTGTGCGATCACCTTATCGGGAATTGCAGTATCGACTCCGTCGATCGATATATTTTTACTTGACAGCACCATTAAATACATCACATATTTATCTGTACTCATGTCACCGTAGCAAAACTGGTTGCCATCACGCACGAGCGGTTTGCCTTTGTAAACAAGATACTTGCCGTTTACTGTGCTTTCAAACTCCATGTTTAGTCCTCCTTATGTAACTACCATTCTATTATACACTATTTTTTTCAAGAATGCAAGTGCTTTTTCAGAATTATCGGTTTTTCAGCCATCAATTCTGCCGGTGTTACAGGGTTCTTCATAAATGTCGGATAAAATCCTTCCGCACGCTGATAAAGAGCAAATTGCTCTTTTCCCTCCGAAGAGGCACATCCTCTTCCCTGCTTGGTCACGATCTCGATCTTCTTATTTGTACGAATGGAAGAGAGCAGTTTTTGACCAACATCATTCGCTCCAAGAAGAACAGTAAACAAAGGTGACTTCTTCTCGGCATCCTTTGGGGTATTTAAGAGGGTGTGAAGCAGTTCTCTCTTCAGTCGCGCATCAGTGTCTCCACCGGTACGAACAGTAGCAAACAGACTGCTTAAATCAGTAGAATATTTCGCCGCGTTGACAAAACGATTTCTCTGATCATCCTTAAGACGCAGTATACCAAGAACAGCAGATTCTCCCTCTGCAAGAGCGGCGTAGTCGCATTCAGACTTATAAATTTCCGTCCGTATATTAGAGGCATGCATACCGTTTAGCATGGGGAGTGCCGTTGCGTCAAAATCTGCGCAGGTGTTTTTTATGGCAGAAAGATAACCGATGCCCAAAATTTCATTGGAAGAAAGCGCAAGTGGTTTTCGATACAAGGCGAGGTAGGCTGCATCCCTTCGCCTTGGAAAGGACAGAGTGGGTTCTGCTTTTTTCATCTTCTCTTCTGCGTTATGAAAAGCAGGCGAAGAAAGATTTTCTGCGATACGAGACAATTCTTGCGTGTTTTTCCCTTCGCTTCCGAAAGCAAGATGATCAATGATTCCGATTTTATTAAAGATCTCAACTGCAGCACGCGAAAAATGCTCCGCCACAGAGGTACTGTAAGGAAAAGGAAGTTCTAAAACAAGGTCTGCTCCTGCCTCAAGGGCTATTTTCGCACGAAGATGCTTCTCATAGACCGCAGGTTCTCCACGCTGAACAAAATCGCCACTCATCAAGCAAACGATCGCCGTATCCTGACCATAAAGACGACGAATTTCTTTCATCATAAAACGATGTCCGTCGTGGAGGGGATTATATTCAGAGACAATGCCGACTGCAACCATTTTTCCTCTTCTCCGTCCGTTTTTCAGAAAAAATTCAAAAAAGGGTTGCAAAAACGGACGATTTATACTATAATAGTTTTGTATGGTATTTTATCACAAAATTTTGAATTTGTCAAATGACAGGAGGCAAAAAATGATCGTATTGGTTGTAAATGCAGGAAGTTCTTCTTTAAAATATCAGGTCTTTGATACTGCCAACGACTACAAAATGTTGGCAAAAGGGTTGTGCGACTGCATCGGTTTAAAGGAAGGCGGACGCATTGAACACAAAGTAGGCAGCGAAAAGTATGAAACAAAACTGTTTATCGAAAATCATTCCAAGGCTGTCGAACTGATGGTTTCAGCTCTGACGAATCCGGAGTATGGTGTGATCAAATCGGTTGATGAGATCGATGCAGTTGGTCACCGTATCGTGCATGGAGGTCCCTACTTCTCCGAATCAGTTTTGGTTACCGATGCGGTCATCGAAGATCTCAAAAAATGTGTTCCTCTCGCTCCTCTTCACACCGTTCCGCATCTTCAGGGAATTGAAGGCATTTCCTCTGTTTTAAAAAATGTCCCGCAGGTGTTGGTCGTCGATACCGCTTTCCATTCAACCATGCCGGATTGTGCGAAGACCTATCCCCTACCCGAAAAAGTAGCAGAAGATCTCGCAATTCGTCGCTACGGTGCACATGGCACTTCCCACAGATATATTGCTCTTGAAACCTGCAAACTGCTCGGCAAGACAGAAGGAACGAAGATCATTTCCTGCCACCTCGGCAACGGCTCATCCATCACTGCTATCAAAGACGGTAAGTGCATCGATACCAGCATGGGTCTGACTCCTCTTGCAGGAATCATCATGGGTTCAAGAACCGGTGATATGGATCCCGCGGTCGTTCCTTTCCTTCTGGAGAACTATGAAAGAGTGCCGATGGAACACAGACCAAAAGGCTATGAAACCTTGACCGTTGAAAATGTCAACAATTTTATGAACAAGGCTTCCGGACTTCTCGGCGTTTCCGGTGTGACATCCGATATGCGTGGTGTCATTGCCGAAATCGAAACAAACGAGCACGATCATGCAACCGATGCAAAGAAAGCATATGATATCCTCGTCTACGGTATCAAAAAGTATATCGGTGCTTATGCCGCGGCAATGGACGGTGTCGATGCCATCGTTTTCACTGCCGGTATCGGCGAGAACAATGCCGGCATCCGCTCGGATGTTTGCAAAAACATGGAATATCTCGGCATTAAGCTTAATGAAGAGGTCAATGCAACTGCACGTGGTGCTGTTACAAAACTCAGTGCACAAGATTCTAAGGTTTCTGTTTACCTCATTCCGACAGACGAAGAGTTAATGATTGCAAAAGATACCGAAAAACTGGCAAAGAAGGTTTAGATTATTATTTTGACAAAAAGACCCTGCACATAGGGCGAGGGTTTGTAAAACAGTTATTTTGAAAGAAGCCGAAAACTGTATGGTTTTCAAGGGGCGGCGTGACGAAAGTCACGCCGTGTTTCCTTTTGCATCGGTAAACACTCTTTCAATCTTCTGCTTTCGCATATCGTATAGATTCTTAACCCAAGGTGTATGGCGGTAATCATCAACCATCTCCATAACGCTTCGCTTCTACTGCAATGACCTCTTTTACATACTTTTTCTTGTTGGCATTGGCGCGAATATCCGTTCCCTCAAAACGTCTCTTGTAGTTTTTCCCAAAAGTTGAAAAGTGTGGGATCGGTTCAGTCAGATTATAACCTATGAACCATCTGTATGCAACATTGACCTCGATCTCCTTGATCTTCTGGCTCATACTTCTGATTCCGTACAGATATTGAATAAATACGATCTTGAGAAGCACAACAGGATCAATTCCGGGATTTCCCCATTCAGCTTTCTTGTACAATCCTTTTACCTCATCATAGATGAGGCTACAATCAACCGCATTCTCTATCTCTCGCAACATATGATCATGCGGTACTAGATTTTCTATACACAGCATTTGCAACTGTGTCTGCTTGCTTTTATCCTTTTTCTATACATCAAAACACCTGCCTTTACGGTATCTATTATACCATATTGGCAGGTGTTTCGTCAATACGACATCCCTTCTTGTCTACAGTCTGCGCAGTCGATACCATACAAGGTATCGACTGCGCCCTGCTAAGATTTAACCTTTATACTTTTTGGCTATAATCAATCCTACGCCAAGAATTGCTACAGATACAACAATCCAAATCCATGCGGTCATATCGGATGCCGGAGCATTATTTCCGTTCATATCAAAGGAAAAATCTCCGTCGGGCATTTGCATATTACCGCCGGAAGGAAA
>CAZUWA010000021.1:0-26421 GCA_964623895.1 uncultured Lachnospiraceae bacterium
TGCGCTCTTTTTTAGACCCGGCATAGCATACGTGTTAGATATTTGTTTCAAACTTGACCCTTATTCTCTTCGGACTTGCCGCTGTCGATATCGAGTTTCTATCCTCAGAACTTTTGATCACGCTTTCCGGTGTAACGCTGATCTGTTCGGTGATCGTCGGTTTTGTAGCACTGATCTCACGAATTGCAGTCGGAAGGAAAAGAAAAATGAATGAATAAGCATCGGTAATGACCGAACAATTATGAATAAATATGAATAAAAAAAAAGAAGAAGTTACACTTCTTCTCATTTAGAACGTAAGGTGTACTTCTCGGATGAGGACAAACGATTTAAGGTCGTCTGTCCTTTTCTTTTGCTCAGATTTAAGCAGTTATTTCATTAGACTCTTGTCCGTGATGGACTTTCGTTGTTAGGCACTCTGATATGCTTTCCATGTGGATATTACCTAACATCCTTATGAGAAGTCCGCTTCATCGTCATTCTTTGATTTTCACGGCTACCGTACCGCATATTTCCAACGAAAGTTTTCCCGCGCTCTTTTCTTTTAACTCTTCCGAAAGTTTTTCAAATTGTTCCGGCGGAAGCAGAAATGTGCAGTGAACATCTTCTTCAAACACCCCTTCAAAATCGCAGCTGTCGTATTTGTATGCCAGCTTGGAAACAATGTTGTAGCGATCATATCCGCACAAAACGGAGCAAGAGAGGTATTCCTTCACTCGAACTCTTCCCGCTTCATCCAAACAAGCAGAAGCTGCTGCCGAATACGCATGCACTAGGCCACCCGTGCCTAACAGTATGCCGCCAAAATAACGTGTCACGACAATGACCGTATTGGTGATTCCTCTTTTTACCATAGCATCAAGAACCGGTGCACCGCCCGTTCCTGAAGGTTCTCCGTCATCAGAGGAGCGCATCGAGCCATTTGCAAGAGTATAAGCCCAAACATTGTGTCTGGCGTCCGCGTATTTTTTCTTCATCTCCTGTAGAAATATGAGCACTTCCTCCTCATTCTCAACCGGCATTAGATGTCCTAAAAACTCCGATTTTCGATCAACAAAGCGAGATTCCGCCGCTCTCTGCGGCATATAATAGCATTTATCCGACATATCTGTTCCTTACACGATATAGTTCTTCATTCTGCCGTACATTTTGGCATCCAACACAGCATCAACGATCGCGCCGTCTACCGTATATTCAACATTCTCTACCTTTGCTTCGCTGTACAATCCCGAGATCAGTCCCAATTCGGCATGCGTAAAAAAGAGCTTGACGCGGTGCATACCTCCCGTTGCGATCTCCTCCAACTTTTCAAGAAGGGGTGCAATGCCCTCTCCCGTTTTCGCGGAGATCGGTAATAACCTGCCGCGCAAAGAAACATCTGCCATCGGCAAAGTCAGCGCCTCCGCCCGATCGCATTTGTTAAGCAAATACAACGTCGGCTTATCTCCTGCGCCCAGATCCGATAAAAGATCTGTTGTCACTTTGAAATGCGCACTGCACTCAGGGTCGGAAATGTCTACGACCACCAAAATACCGTCACAATCGGCAACCTCTTCGAGCGTTGAACGGAAGGCTTTGACAAGATGATGCGGCAGATTTCGGATAAAACCAACCGTATCGGTAAGCAATACTTCCGTACCGCTCGGAAGAGCATATTTTCTTGTGGTCGGATCGAGCGTTGCGAAAAGTTCGTCCTTTTCTTTTACCCCTGCGCCGGTGAGCGCATTAAGAAGAGTCGATTTGCCCGCATTGGTATAGCCTGCGATCGCAAAACGAAAAATTCCGGCGCGCTCTCTCTGCTTTCTCTGCAATTCTCTCGTTTTTGTGAGGTTCTCCATTTCGCTTTCAAGAATACGTACGCGTTCTTTCATGCGCCGCCTGTCCATCTCAAGTTTACTTTCCCCCGGCCCCCTTGTGCCGATTCCTCCGCCTAACCGTGACATGGCTTTACCACGTCCAACGAGTCTCGGGGCAGAATACTTCAGTTGCGCCAACTCCACCTGCAATTTTCCTTCAGCAGTCGCCGCATGGAGCGCAAAAATATCGAGGATCAGCATCGTACGGTCAATGACACATACCTCTCCTTCGATTGCATCTTCTAAATTTTTGATCTGCATCGGAGAAAGTTCGTCGTCGCATATAACCAGATCAATACCGCCTGTCTTACAAAGATCTGACAATTCTTCAATTTTTCCGCTGCCGATATAACTGCACGCCTCCGGATGATCCTTGTATTGGATCATCTTCGCAAACACCTTGCCGCCTGCGGTCTCAAGAAGCCGCTCTAATTCTGCAAGACTTGCCTCGCGCGCGCTGTCATCCCCACCCTTGACGAAGACCGAAACCAGTATGGCTTCTTTTGAGCGCTCTTTCTCCAATGAATTTTTAAACATCTGTTCCATGACTTTCTCCTTGCATGAACGCAAAAAGGACGCCACAATGCGGCATCCTTCTCGTGGAAAACTTATTTCTTTGCAGCCTCAAGACGTTTCTTGAACTTGTCAACACGCCCGCCTGCGTCAACGAATTTCTGCTTGCCTGTAAAGAACGGGTGGCACTTTGAGCAGATTTCAACGCGCAGATCACCTGCAGTCGATTTTGTAACGATTTCATTGCCGCACGCGCACTTGATCGTTACGGTTTCATATTTGGGATGAATTCCTTGTTTCATATCCTCTTACCTCTTTTCGCAAAATTCGCTTAGATGTGTTCCTTAACCTTAGCAGCCTTACCGACTCTGTCACGCAGATAGTAAAGCTTTGCACGTCTGACCTTACCGGAGCGTACGATCTCAACCTTTGCTACGTTGGGAGAATGTACCGGGAAAGTTTTTTCAACGCCGACGCCGAAAGATACACGGCGAACGGTGAAGGTCTCGGAAATACCACCGCCGTGCTTTGCGATGATGATACCTTCGAAGATCTGAATTCTTTCTCTTGCGCCCTCTTTGATCTTGTTGTGAACCTTAACGGTATCACCGATGTTCAAAGTCGGCACTTCTTTTTTGAGCTGCTCGTTTGTAAAAGCCTTGATGAGTTCCATTTTGTCAAAGCCCCCCTTAGTATTTATTTGAGTGTTCATGCGAGCATTGCAGAGGACCACCCATCTTCTTTACTGTGACGCCTATTCTGAGAAGGGGCGCACACACTTGGTATTATATCACATAATGCACTGAAAATCAACCCTTTTTTCATTTTTTTTAAAAATATTTTGAATTATGTTTTTTCTCATTCATCTCGTCAGCCTTGACAGATTTCCGATTTTATGCTATGATATAAACCGTTTGGCAGGTTTTGCCGTTTTTCCGAAAGGAAACCGCTTCACAATGAAAAAATTATAAAATCTTCAGAATTACTTTGGCTGATAGAGATGATTTTTGTCGCACTTTAATTTGTCGTGTGCTATCTCCCACAATTCACCATTGAAATGTCGGATATTTCATTCAAGGTGTAATGTTGATCATTCCGGCAATCACTGTTCGCCGATTTACTAAAAACATTTACTGTCCTTTGCCCTACTCTTTTCTATGGTGTAATCCTTGATCTGTTCACGCTTCTCTTCTCTCACCTTGCGGTTAATAACATCTTTGGCTTCGGTACTGTCGCTTCTTTTTTGGGGATGTTTTTACCACTGATTGATCGACCATCGGCCATGCATATTTCCACAGCTAAGTGCTTGGCACACTGATCACTGTACTCATCAACGCACCGTTCATTACATACTTTAGAAAATACATTAAATTTTTTTGAGCCGATTTCTGCTTTTGAAAGGTTAGAAAAGCTTTTTAGGCATTGATTTTTTCAAAAAACACTTGTTTTTACCGCATTTTCATGATACAATATTGGGCGTAATAACACATTTAAGGAGAGGATCGCTTTGTCAAATCAAGAAAAAAAGCAAGATCGTATGCCGGAGGATTCGGCGGAAAAAACCGTACTCATTCTTTCAGATGAAAACAAATCCGCTGATCAAGCGGTGGAAGAAGTAACGGGTGAAAACCTCTTGTCCCCCATCAAAACGGAATGTTCCACCCCCTCAGAAGAATCCGCAAACGAATGTGAAGATATCTCTTCCGCCGAAGAAGATGCAATAAGATTGCCCGAAGAAATAGAAACAGAAAAAGAAAAAGAAGATCGCTCTGAAAACGAGCAATGTGTCAAGGAAAGTAAAAATGAAAGCGGCTTTCTATCCTTTCTTTTCGAGTTAGCCGAAACCGTTTCGGTATCGATCGCCATTGTCATGGTCCTGCTGACGCTGTGTGTCAGGCATTCCCCCGTCAATGGTTCATCTATGTATCCGACCATTCTCGGCAGAAACACCGGTATTTCCGCATCTGAAATGGTAGGCGAAGATATTTTGCTCATCAGCGACCTGCTCTACACCCCGAAAAGCGGCGACATCGTGGTCATCCAAACACCGACACTTTATTCTTCCGCAGAATCATCAATGAACCACCCGATTGTCAAACGCGTGATCGCCGTCGGCGGAGACACCATGACGATCGACTTCGAAAACTGGTATATTGAGATCAATGGAGAGGTCTTTGAAAACGGCAGAAACAGTGCGGACTATGTTAATTATTCCCCTTCACCAATGACATCCGGCGCCGTTTCCGCGAACCCTGCCATCTTCACACGCATTCCCGGTTGTACGGTGACCAAAGAGAAGGAGATGGTCTACACCATCACCATTCCGGAAGGTTATCTTTTCGTCATGGGGGACAACCGCAACAATTCTTCCGACAGCCGCGCGATCGGTCTGATCGATGAACGCTGGGTGATCGGCAGATCGATCATTCGAATCTATCCATTTGACCGCATTGGTGTTGTAGAATAGGAGTGACCATGCCATCAACAGTTATTCAATGGTTTCCGGGACACATGGCAAAAACAAGACGCATGATCAGAGAAAATCTTTCAAGCGTCGATATCGTCATTGAGCTTTTAGATGCCCGTATCCCTCTTTCTAGCAAAAATCCGGAGATCACCAACCTCTGCGAAAACAAACCGATCTTAACCGTCTTCAACAAATCCTCGCTCTCAGACCCACTTGTCAACAAAAAGTGGATCGAGTATTACAAAAAAAGGGGTGGAACAGCCCTTTTTATAGACTGCAAAACTGGTATTGGGATCGACAAGATCGCACCAACGATCAAAGAGATCCTCTCTGAAAAAGTACAACGCTACGAAGAAAAAGGAATGTCAGGCAGAAAGCTGAAAGCCATGGTCGTAGGTATTCCCAACGTCGGAAAATCCACTTTCATCAACCGCCTTGCCGGTTCTGCTAAGGCAAAAGCGGAAGACCGCCCGGGCGTTACCGTCACCAAACAATGGGTCTCCACGTCGATCGGCATCGATCTTTTGGATATGCCAGGCGTTCTGTGGCCGAAATTTGAGGATCAAACAGTCGGACAAAATCTGGCGGCAACCGGTGCCATCAAAGATCAGGTCATTGATACCGAAGCGGTTGCAGTCACTCTCTGTGGACAGCTCTACGAGATTACGCCCGAAAAATTCTGTGCGCGGTACAAATTGAACACTGCATCGCTTTCCGGTCTTGAAAACTGGGAAATTTTCGAAAGGGTGGGCAGAAAAAGAGGAATGCTGATCTCGGGTGGTGAGATCGACACCGAACGTCTTTCCGCAATGCTCCTTGATGAATTCAGGCAGGCAAAGATCGGACAGATATCACTGGAAGAGCCGCAAGCAGGGGATTAGCGTAATTTTTTGACCTACTTGATCGAAACCGGCTTTCTTTCACACCAAATTTCGCTTCATAAAATTCACGAATACTTTTTATGTCGCCGAAAAGCGACCGAACGGAGATGGATATGGCGGATCTTACATATGAAAATCGATATCACGATGTCGGTTACACTGTCATTGCCGGCACAGATGAAGCGGGGAGAGGTCCGCTTTGCGGCTCTGTCGTTGCGGCAGCGGTCATTTTGCCACAGAACATCGAAATCGAAGGTCTCAACGATTCGAAGAAATTGACGGCAAGGAAAAGAGAACTTCTCTACCCTATCATCCTTGAAAAAGCGATCTCATACGGAATCGCGGAAGCAAGCGTTGAAGAGATCGAAGAACTCAACATTCTCAACGCATCTCAACTTGCCATGCGTCGCGCAGTTGCAATGCTCAATCCTCAACCGAATCTCGTTCTTGTTGACGGAAATGTTGCAAGAGAATTTCCGATGGATACGGTCACGCTGATCGGCGGAGACGGAGTCTCCTCTTCCATTGCCGCAGCGTCGATCCTTGCAAAAGTATACAGAGATCGTCTATGCATTAAATGGAACGAACAATATCCTCTCTACAGCATTGCGGAACACAAAGGTTACGGCACAAAGGCGCATATTGCGGCATTGAAAGAGTATGGACCATCTCCCATTCACAGAAAAAGTTTTCTCAAAAAAATTCTTTGATCAGAGAGTCGCTAAAAAAATGACAGCTTGTTACAAGCACATAAACGTTACTCGTAACAAGCCGTTGATGATCAGAGCGTTCTCTGTCTGAAGGTAGCACAGACCGTGTCCGTGCAAGAAGTGGCATAGGTCGGACCTACGGCGATGTTTTCGGCGGTACAATGGCATTTAAGATCGTTGTATACACAGTTTTTAACATCACACACCACCCCTTTCAGTTTCTTCTTTTTTTGCGGATTTTCCTCTTCGGGTGGTAAAAATCTGTCCATTCGATCATCTCCTTTCTGATCTTGATTTTTTCCAAAGCAAGAAGTTTTTATACCGCTTTCAACCATAAAAATAATGAAAAAGGTGCGCTATGTCTCTATATGTTCTTTCTGACCCCCATCTCTCGCTTTCTGCAAATAAACCGATGGATATATTCGGAGAGCGCTGGTATAATCATACCGATCGGTTGCGTCTCTTTTGGGAACGAAAGATCAAAGAGGACGATACCATCGTTCTCCCCGGCGACATTTCTTGGGGAATGACCCTTGATGACGCCCTGCCCGATCTGATCTTTTTGTCTCGGCTTCCCGGAAAAAAGATCATCGGAAAAGGTAACCACGACTATTGGTGGACAACCGCCTCCAAAATCCAAAAATGTTTCTCTGAAAATAACATTTCAAATATTTCCCTTCTCTACAACAATGCGTATCCGGTGGAAAAATTCGCCATCTGCGGTAGCAGAGGTTGGTTTTCCGATGCCTCAAGTCCGAGCGGCGTCGATAAAAAAAAGATTGTTTCAAGAGAAGTGGGACGACTTGCACGTTCTCTTGAAGCCGGCAAAGCAATGGGGAAGGAGGAATTGTTGGCATTTCTTCATTTTCCGCCCGTCATGAACGACTGGACTTGTAAGGAAATTTTGGCTGTATTGAAAGAGCACAATGTGAAAAGATGCTACTACGGGCACCTTCACGGACAATACACCCTTCCCAAATCATTCGAATATAATGGAATCGAATTTATTATCACTGCTGCCGATCATCTTCAATTTGACCCGCTTTTGATCGAATGACCGCATTGATTACAAAAAGCATCAAACTTTTTCCTGTTTTTTTCAAAAAATTATTGACAAACCGACAAAAAACAGTTAGAATATATAGGATTGTTTAAGTACTAAAAAAATGTAAAAATTCCTCGGAGGAAAACACAGTATGAAGATCGTATCAAACAACAAGATCGAAGCAAATGTAGTGGAACTGAAGTTCCTCATTCCAAAGGAAGCGTTTGACGCGGAAAACGATAAGGTGTTCAAAGAAAAGAGTGCGAACATCACTATTCAAGGCTTCCGCAAAGGCAAAGCACCGCGCCACATGATCGAAAAGATCTACGGTAAGGGTGTATTTTATGAAGATGCACTCAACAACCTTCTCTCTACGGAATATCCCACAGCTTTAGAGGAATCGGGCATCAAACCCGTTGATCGTCCCGAAATCGACGTAGAAACTATCGATGAAAACGGTGTTTTAGTCGTTGCCAAGATCACTGTAAAACCTGTGGCTGAGATTGAGGGCTATAAAGGACTGGCTGTCGTAAAGGAGACTGTAAAAGTCACCGATAAAGAAGTGGATGAAGAGTTAAAGAATGTTCAGACCCGTCAGGGACGTCTCATTGAGGTCACGGACAGAGCCGCACAACTCGAAGACACCGCAAACATCGACTATGACGGCTTTGTCGGTGAAACCGCATTTGAAGGCGGCAAGGGTGATGGATACGATCTGAAACTCGGTTCCGGCACGTTCATTCCCGGATTTGAGGAACAGATCGTCGGTCACACTATCGGAGAAGAATTTGATGTAAATGTGACCTTTCCCACTGAGTATCACTCTGAAGAACTTGCGGGCAAAGAAGCAGTATTCAAGTGCAAACTGAATGCCATTAAAGTAACGGAACTGCCCGATATCGACGATGAATTTGCAAAAGATGTTTCGGAATTTAACACACTCGCTGAATATAAAGCAGATCTGAAGGCAAAAATCCTTGCAAAGAAGGAAACCGAAGCACAGAATGAATTCGAAAGAAAAGTCATCGATGCTTTGGTTGAAAAAGTAGTGGTAGATATTCCCTCCGCCATGATCACGACAGAGGTTGAAAATCAAGTTCGCGATTTCGATATGAACCTGCGTCAAAATGGTCTTGACATGAAGACCTACTTCCAATATACAGGTTTAACGCTTGAAGCAATGCGCGAACAATTCAAGCCCGTTGCGGAAAAGCAAATCAAACTTAGACTTGCACTTGAATCAATCGCATCCAAGGAAGGCTTTACCGCTACTGAAGAGGAATTCAACTCTGAGATTGAAACACTTGCAAAATCTTGGAATGTCGAGGCAGAACAGGTGCGCTCTTACATTGAAAGCGAGGATCTTTCTCTTGACATCGTCGTCAGAAAGGCAATGGACTTTGTAAAAGCAAACACCAAGAAAACAAGAGCAACAAAGAAAAAAGCAACCGCCGATGAAAATACAGAAAACGGCGGAGATGCTGAATAATTCCACATCAAATAAACCCATACTAACTAAAAGGAGGCTGTTATGGCACTTGTACCAACCGTAATTGAACAGACCGGTCGCGGCGAACGCGCGTATGATATCTATTCCCGCCTGCTGAACGATCGAATCATTTTCCTGTCAGACGAAGTCAATGATGTTACCGCTTCCTTGGTGGTAGCACAAATGCTGTTTTTGGAAGCAGAAGATCCGGACAAGGATATCTATCTCTATATCAACAGTCCCGGCGGATCTGTAACTGCAGGACTTGCAATTTATGATACTATGAATTTTATTAAATGTGATGTCTCTACGATTTGTATCGGTATGGCAGCTTCCATGGGCGCATTTCTGTTATCCTCCGGTGCCAAAGGAAAGCGCATTGCTCTGCCCAATGCCGAGATCATGATCCATCAGCCTCTTGGAGGTTTTCAAGGTCAGGCAAGTGATATCAAAATCCACGCAGAAAATATTCTGAAGATTAAAGACAAACTCAACACGATCCTTGCAGAAAACACAGGAAAGAGCGTTGAAGAGATCTATAGGGATACCGAAAGAGACAATTTCATGTCCGCAGAAGAGGCACGCGCATACGGACTGATCGACAAAGTTGTCACTAAACGCGAACAGTAAAAAATGAAGAGGATGTTGTGCAAACACCATCCTCTTTCTTATCAAGAAAGGGATAAATACACGTGGCTAATCAAAATAACCGTCTTCGTCATTGTTCCTATTGTGGTAGGGACGAAACCATGGTCGAGTTTCTCATTCCTTCTGCAGAAGGAAGTTTTATTTGTGACAACTGCATCGAAGCATGCTATGAACTGATCGAAGAACAAAGGAACGGCGGTGTCAAAAAGAAAAATAAAAAAGGGGATCTTCCCTTCACTCTTGAAACACTAATGAAGCCGATGGAGATCAAAGCGGCGCTCGATGAGTATGTCATCGGACAGGACGAAGCAAAACGTACGCTTGCCGTTGCAGTGTATAACCACTATAAGCGTGTACTCTCCAAGAGAAAGAAGAAATCTGCAGATGATGCAGTAGATATTCAGAAAAGTAACATTCTCTTGATCGGTAACACAGGTGTAGGCAAGACCTTTTTAGCACAAACACTTGCAAAAACACTGCAAGTGCCTTTTGCGATTGCAGACGCAACAACTCTAACCGAGGCGGGCTATGTTGGTGAAGATGTCGAAAATATCCTTCTAAAACTTATTCAAGCGGCTGATTTTGATGTCAACAAGGCAGAATACGGCATCATCTATGTCGACGAGATCGACAAGATCGCGCGAAGAAGCGAAAACCGTTCGATCACTCGTGATGTTTCAGGCGAAGGCGTGCAGCAAGCGCTTTTAAAAATCCTCGAAGGAACCGTCTCCAATGTCCCTCCGAACGGCGGCAGAAAACATCCGAACCAAGATTTCATTCAAATCAACACCGAAAACATTCTGTTTATCTGCGGCGGCGCCTTTGAAGGACTGGACGCCATGATCGAAGAACGATCCGGCAGATCCACGATGGGTTTTTCAGGCACAGTTTTGACCAAAGAAGAGAAATCCAAGTCGATCATTCTGCGTAATGCAGAAGCACATGATATCGTCAAATTCGGTATGATTCCCGAGCTTGTCGGTCGTCTTCCGGTGATCGTCGCACTTGATCCTCTTGACAAAGATGCACTCGTTTCTATTCTATCCAAGCCCAAAAATGCACTCGTAAAGCAATATCAAAAACTGGTCGGCATGGACGGTGTAGAATTAGAATTTACCCCGGATGCTCTTGAAACGGTTGCTGATCTCGCGGTGAAACGAAATACCGGCGCACGTGGACTGCGCGCTATCATGGAAAGCGTTATGCTCGATATCATGTACGAGATTCCCGGTGTGGAAGGACTTCAAAAAGTGACCGTCACAAAAGGCGTGATTGAAAAAAAGGAAAAAGCAATATATCTTTATGCTTCATAAAAATATAGAACAAAAAACGGTTTACAAAGACTTTTCAGTCTCTGTAAACCGTTTTTTTAAGGTTTAATTCTTTTCTGTACCGTACACTTCAAGCTCTGTAATAGCAAAAGTGCCGGTTTTGAGAGCCTTATCGAAATCACCAAGTGTGATAGATGTCACTGTCTTACCGCCGAGATCAAAGGTCATAAATTCAGAGGTGTTCCACATATCGATCGTCTGCTTCGTGCCATCAGAGAAAGTCAACGTAGCAGAAATGATATGCGTATCACTGCTTGCTGCGCGCAACTTGATCTTTAAAGTATTCACAACAACTTCTCTACCGAAATCAAGTTTGAAACTTGAATCATCGGAGGACGTAGGTGTCCAAGCTTGATACGGGTAATTTGCGCTTGCAGTCTTATTTGTAACAAAGCCATCGATTGCAGTGGAAGGACCATAACCGGTAGTATTGCCGGAAACCGTACTACCGCTTGCATGCGGAAACGCAGCATCCTGTTCTGCAAGATCATATGGATTGTATGCAAGATTACGTTCTTCAGCAAGTTCATCCGCGGTCGGAATACGAACGAACAAGGTATTGTTCGTAAACGAATTGTTGCCGCTTCCACGATACGTTGCATTGTAGACTGTCTGCAAATTCTTCGGAATGGTGTATGTAAACTCGCCGTTCGGACAGTATACCAAAGCCTCGCCCTGACGCTCATTCAAACTGAAGGCAACATACTTGCTACCGGTCACCTTGATTGTAACGGTATTTCCGGAAGCATACTTTCCAAGATTCATAATCACATATCCGTTACCGCTTTGTGTAGTTGTTCCGCTCGCGTTAGTAAAGGAAACCTCTACTGTGCCGCTCGGCAATATTCCGCCAAGTTCCATCTTGGAATAAGCATCCCAAACATCATAAAAATGTCTCTTGTTCTCACGCTCGGTATACGCTCTGTGCTCGTTCTCTGCAAAGCGTTCCTCATCGTCATAACTACCATAGCAAGGAACCGCAAGGTCAATCCAGCATGCAATAGTTCTGATCTCCGCATCGGTCAAATTGCCATGACCCTCGCGAAGTTTATCAATAAGAGCACTCTTGGAAGAACCAGATGAGTACGGATCCAAGATCTCTGCCTGTGACATGGTGGAGATCCATTTGACATACTTACCACCCGCACTTTCACTCTTCCAACAGACACCACTTACTTGGTTACCTGCGGAGTACGGTTTTGACCCAGTCAGATAGAGATAAGAAAGCGGGAACGCTCTTCTCATTCTGTTACTTGAAAGATCGATCATGTCACCGGTAAGGGCAAAGGGCGCTTCCGAAACAGAGGTAACAAGTTTTCTTTCGACATACATTGCCAAGTCGATCTGTCTGCCACCGCCGGTGTTGTGAAGACTTACCGCAATCACATTCTCGCCTGCCTTAAAGACGCCGTTGGGAGATACATCAGAGGAAACAACCGCATATGCATCATTCCAACCATCCTTCGCAAGAACCTGCTTACCGTTAATATAGATCTTCAGACTGTCATCATAGAAGATATCAAAGTTGATCTTGCCGTTTTGCAATGAAGCAACTTCTTCTTCTGTCAATGTAAAATTCTGACGCAACCAAATATAATTCTCGCTTCCCGTCCAAGAGGTATTTGTTCCGCCTCTGTCGCCAAAGGGTGCCTTACCTGTCTTCCAAGCGGAATCATCAAATCCAAGTGTTGTCCAATCGCCTGTCACCGCGGATCCGGATGAGGACATGACATATTTCCATGTAGCTGCTTTATCCAGAATCTCAAAATTGCTTGTGGGAACACTTGCGCCGAGTGAGAGTGAGAAATACTTTGTACTCGTACTGTCGGTCGCAGTTACCGTAACTTTGTTGCTACCTGCTTTTAGTTTAGAAACCTGTGCTGTTGTCAGGGTAAGTGTTTCGGTTTTAAGCGTATCACTACTCAGACTAAACGAGAGATCGCCGATCTTAACATTAACCTTACCCTTATATTTAACAGTAAGTTCAAAGGTTGAAGAATCCTTCTGGTACTGAGAAACAACCACATCCTTAGTCAAGGTCAATGTATTTCCCGTCCAAACGGTATTGATGTCCTTTTGCGAAGTTCCGAATGGAGCATGTACCTCTTTTCCGTTTAAGATCCAGATATCATCAGAAGAGATCAATGTATTTAACTCTTTGATGGAAGCACTGGCATTAGAACTGCTCGCGTCAATTGCATCTAAAGCAATGGCAGTATTGTTGTGGCAGGAAACGCAACTCTTATCGAAGATCTCCTGAACAGTATCCGTATAAGAGAATCCGATGCCATCATCCTTGTAGGGATCAAAGCCGGTATACTCCTCCATGGCAGCCATCCAAAGGTCTGGTTGAAGAGTTTGAACACCCTTTTTCATTGCTTCGGTAACTTTCCCAGTGGTCAACGGTGCTGTATTTTTGTCTTCATGACAGCCAACGCAAGAGAAAGTTTCACCCGGCATCAAAGTTGACCAAGAACGCATGGTCTGAACCACACAACCGTCTTTATCGAGAAGTTGGAAGTAAATAGGGGTATCAGAAGGAACAGAGAACATAACGGAACCGTCACTTTCCACCGGTACGATGCCGAGCACAGCCTTGACGTCCCAAGAACCGTTACCTGTAGAAATCGGAGAGAACGGGTCACCCGTACCTCCGGTGGTACCGCCTGAGGAAATGGTTGCACCAATAGAGGAGGAGCGATAGACAAGTTCTACAACACGCAGATACTCTACTGTACCGCGTTCGACGCCTTCCATCGAATCTCCTTCATAAACGTCCGCAACATAGTATGTGCCGGTATTCTTGCTGTAATTAACCATCGAAGGACGGTTGAAAACATTACGGGACTGAATCGGAACAATCTGCGTTGCAGGCAATTTATCTGTGCCCTTGACCAGTTCGATCGAAGATGCAAAGTTCGTATTAAGGTCAATTAAGTAAATGCTGAAGGGAGTATTGACGCCGGTGCTAGATGCAGCACTGGAAACAAGCATGGTTGTTTCATTCAGCGCATAAGGATATTTATAAATTCGTCCACTCTGACCGTATCCGTCTACATACTTGTTATAATTCGTATCACCGTCCGGGAAAGCAAAGGTAATGGAAGCGTCCCCCGAACTGGTTGCAACATTTCTGTCAGTTGCGGTATCAATGATACATAGTTTTCCCTGTTGGTGCACATGGTGACCGGAAGCAATTGAGACATATTTATTGCTTGAGCCGGGGATAGATCTTGTATGAAGCAAAGTTGTCGGGAAGGAAGCGTTGTTACCCCAAACTTCTGTCTGATTACTGCCATCCTGGAACATCTGGAACACACCCTGAACATACATCTGGGTTCTGTCGTTATAGTCCCAACGAGTATAGATTACTCTGCCGTCTTCCGTCACGGTCGGGAAGGTAGTATGTACCTGATCATAGCCAACTCTGCGGATATTACTGCCGTCGCCATTCATAATGTACAGATTGGAAACAGGAGTGATCCAACAGTCGATTGTCTGAACATCTCTTGTCGAAGAGAAAACGATATTACCGTTTGCAAGATACTGCGGCTCAATATCCGCTCTGCCGGAACCGAAAGTCAGCTGCTTAGCGCTGTCTTTTCCTTCCTTCAGATCCATCTCATAAATGTGGAAATCGTCATAGGTATTCGCTTTGTAAGAATAAAGCACTTTGGTACCGTCAAGGGAAACACTCGGATCACGGACAACACCGGTCTTACTGTCGAGGATCACCTTTTCATAAGTAGAAACCGTTCCGTCTCCGTTATCGAGAACAGAAAGAATAACCAATTGCGATCCGCCATTGAAGTTATATTCTGCCCAAATATCATTGGTTCCGTCTCTGCTATCTGAAACAGCTTCGGTATAGGCATAGTGTGAGCCGCCAAGACTCTTCATCTTGACAACTACATAATGGTTTGCGGTGGCAAGCAGATCCTCAACCGCATCCGTCTTTGCAAAGGTATTTGTTTTCTGACCACCGTAAATGTTGCCATCTTCTGCGCTCGCAGAAGTGACAAGGACTGCAAGAACGGAAACGGTGCAGATCGCCATCAATGCAATCGCTACGATCAATCTCTTGAATACATTGTTTTTCATAATTCATGCCCCCCCTTTCTTTAACCGTTATAACTAAGTTTATAAATACTTGCAAGTTCTGTTCCATCAGCGTCGAGAATTGTGATTTCAAGGTATCCACCAACCGCAAGATCATCAGGTACTGTAATGCCGGGTTCAAGTTTTACGACTTGATTATAGATCATCGTACCGCATTCCAATTTCTTCTCTGCAATCACGGTTCCGTCCTTTTGGCAGAGCTTCACAGTTACAATGGCATTCTTGACGCCGGTTGCGGACGCTACCTGCTTACGGACTGTAACAGTATCAACCGTCGTTCCGGGAACAAGTTTGCAGAAGTAAGTTGTATCACCCTTCGAAGAATAGACCTGTTCTACACCGTATTTTTCACCAACCGTACCGATTGAGAGAACAAACTCCTTCAAATCAGCCAACTCGCTGTCGGAAAGTGTACGATTTGCCGAATCCTTTATAATTTGATCAAGCGATACACCGCCACAGAAACTATACGGCGCAGTTCTCCAAACTTCAACAAGCGTCGGGGTGACAAATTCTCTGTTTTCCCAAGTTCCGTCAGTGCCGAGATACGGCGACTTGTGGAATTGCAGGTCAGTATACAAAGGTGCAGGATGACAAGTAGCGCATCCAACCTCTTCGAAAAGTTGTTTACCGCGCAAAGCAGCTTCGGTATATTCACCCTTTTCAGTCAGATAAGGGCTGTCGGTCGGCATAAGACTCTTTAAGTATTCGTCAAGTGCACAAAGTTGATCTTCCTCCAGAACATTAAACTGAATAAACATCATGCCTTTACGAACGGCAAGTTCTGCGGAGTCGCGCGCACCGGTAATCATGACGGGCGGTGTGCGATGTGAGAAGACCATTGATTTTGTGTTCTTCGGATTACCGAGACCATCGTTGAGGTTATCCCAGTTGAGCGCATCCGCTCTGCCATCCGGGTGGCAGGATGCACAACTTTCCCACTGTTGATAGCAACTTTCTGCGGAGTACCAAATAATCTCGCCGACACGCAAATCGTTGTTTTCAGGTTGTTTTGCAACGGGATAACTTACGGAAACAGTACAATCCTTGACATTGACCACAGCGATATCACCGGTAAAATACTGTGCGGCATATACGGTATCGCCCGAAACGGTGATGTCTCTTACACCTTCTCCGCCAAGATCAATTCTGGTCTGCAAGCCACTGAGGAACTCAATATGCTCAACAATTTCCGAAACATCTTTTACTTTATTGTTCTTGCCAGCAACAACCTTCTGAACACGGCTGTCAAGTTTTGACTTATCAACGATCATCAATTCTCCTGTACCGGAGATAGAAAAAATCAATTTATTGCCGTAAACTTCGACATCCCAAGGATTACCTGCACCCAATTCCACTTCATCAAGAAGGAAAGCGATGGTGCTGTCGTCTTTTGTATTGATGGTTGTAAATCCGTTGGTATTGACCCAACCTCTATCAAGTTGCGAGGTCGGATATGTATAACGGGAAATAATATGCGTCACATATACTTCACTTCCATCGGCGGAAACTGCCATTCCTTTGATGCTTTGAGCACCATTCACCAACGGAATACTCTTTTCTGCCTTCGCAGTAGCAAGATCAATCACATCGACAACGGAAGAAACCGTTTCCGCGAGCGATGAACCTGCCGGAAGGTGATTACCGACATATAATTTACCTTGGGCAAGAGCCAACGCAACCGGCTCTCTAGTTACAGCAATCTCAGAAAGAACTTTACCGCCCTCGAGATCGACAACGGCAACCTTGTTGTCAAAGCGGAGCGCCACATACGCTTTTCCGTCGTCAACGATCATATCGGTAGGAGTGTGTCCAACCGTAACGACTTTCTCTGTCTTCAGATCTTCATCGAAAACAGCCATTACGCCTGCCAGTTCGCCGGCAAGTGCATAGACCTTTTCTCCTTCACAATACACCTTCAAAACAGGCGCATCGAAGTAAGCAGTTGCGAGAACCTTGCCGTCCGTTGACATCTTGTACACTGCATAGTTGGTTGCATCCGCAACATACAAGCAATCATTTCCTGTAGCAACAGAACTCGGAGAATAGTAGATCGTACCCTCCTTTTTGCTCGGAAGACCGGTAGAAATGACTTTGTCTGAATTCGGAGATCCTGAGGTTGAAATCTCACCGGTCGACACTTGGGACGACGAGACATCGTCTGTGGTTTTGGAAGGTTTCTTCTTACAGGATGACAGCATCAGTCCCGTTGTGATCAGCAGGACAATGACAGTAATAACTGTCAACACTGTAAGCAGTCGCTTCCTTGTGAATGAGGTAGTTTGTTTCATTTTTTAAACTCCTTTCAGATATATATTCATTTTCTGAAATTCAATAACTGTGCATCGATTTGACATCCAATACATTCGAAAACAAGAAAGTAATGATAACCAATATCAAACCGCTGATCACCAAAACACGCGCAATCTTCTTAGTATCACTGCGGCGATAGAAGTGCAATGCCAACATATAATCAAGCCAAGTAACCAACGCCCAACATTCCTTGATATCCCAAGCCCAAAACTCTCCCCACACCTGATCAGCCCAGACGGCACCCATGAACATCGCTGCCGTCATAAACGGAAAGGAGGTGCGCAAACAGGCAAGAATCACCTCATCATGATTCTTACGAGTAAGAAGTGCATTGAGTACGATCAGAAATGCAACTGCAGATAGGCAATAGGACAGCATATAGCAGAAGATGTGCGGCACAAAGTAGACCGATTGCAACGCAGGCGGAAATGCCCATACATCCGCAATATTCATAAAGCATGGACCGGTCATTACAATTGCCGAAGCAATTAAAAAGTAGGATTTATAACCATCAATGCGGTAGATTTTTTCAATCAAAAGATAGATAAGATTAAAACAAACACCGAGGGCGATTAAAATCTGGTAAATCGACACAAAAGGGGCATAATTGGCACCGTTTTCGATCAGATTAGCAATATAGTTATAGATCACCATACCGATATTGACAGCCGCAGCCGCAACATGGAAAGCAAGTGCAGTTTTCTTCTTTTTTGAAAGAGACAACACAAATGACAGATAATACAAAGCGGCAGTCAAGATCAGGATGGCACGAATAACGATCTCACTCATTTCTTTCCCTCCCTTTTCTTACCGGCAAACCCGGAAAAACACATTAAGAAGGTACCGCCGACCAGCGTAACGATCCCGATGAGAATGATGTATTCAGCCATGTCGTATTTCACAAGAAAAGTCGCCTGATCCGTTGCCTCGTCGTAATTCATAAGATACAGTTTGTACCCATCCACACGCACTGGATGATTGACCGAGATCTCTTCGACCCGTACAATCTCATTATTACTCTTATCATAGAATTTGAGCGTACCGATATACTGCTTAATACTACCGTCATCATATTTTAAAAGTTCCAACTTGTCTAATTCCATCGCAGTAGAAAAATCGATCTTCCCTCTCTGAACTTCATAGGTACTACCGATATCCACGGAAAACATATAACTGATTGACGTCAGATTTGAAATAACAAACCCCACAAGTAAGATCACGATCCCGGCATGCAAAATATAGAAACCGAGTTTATAGCCAAACTTCCCGCCGACAGACGAAAGGCAAAGACAAAGGATAGTCAACGCCGCCACAAAAACGAGCAATGCAACCACGATCCACAAACCAAACGTCGAATCGAGAGGAGAATTTCCGGTCGTTCCGACATAAAACGTCACAATCAGAGCAAAAAAAGAAACGATTGCCATCAAAACACAACTGACCTTAAAGAAATTACGCACATTTAGACCTCCCCTTTTATCATTAAAAATATTATATCATAACCACATAAAAAAGAAAAGGGTATTTTATACTTTTTTATTGACATTTTCTACTATTTTTGATATAATTAAAAAACTTTGAGCGAAGTGCAATTTTAAAAAATGTTCCAAAAAAAACATTTTTCACTCAAAACACTATTTACTTGGATAAAAGAGAGTATTCTATGGAATTTACAAAAGTGTGCGCACTATGGCCTGAACGAAAAGGCTTCCATTTAAGACGTTCTACTACAGGAGATCAATATATCTTTTTACATATGCATACCCCCATCGAGGTAATGATCGATGGTGCGTGGGTACATGCAGAAAAAGGCAGTTGTATCCTGTACAATAAAAATGATTATCAAGAATTTATTGCAAAAGATACAGCACTTTTACACGATTTTTTTCACTTGGTCGGAAATATAGATCAGTTGATGGAAGATTTTGGCTTAAAGTTCGGACACATCTATTATCCGATCAACAACGATGCCGTCACAAAACTCATGCAGGAAATGGAGCAAGAGCACCTGAAACAAGAACAATTTCACAATGATATGTGCACTTTAAAATTGACGGAACTTCTTATTTATCTGTCTCGTTCCGGCAAACGCACCGCCGATTCACTCAGTATCGACACACCGACATATAAGCGTTTTATGAAACTGCGCAAGGAGATCCACACTCGTTTTGATGCCAATCTAACAGTGGAAGAAATGGCAGAAATGGTCAATCTGTCCCCATCCAGATTTCACAGTGTTTATAAAGCGATCTTCGGCATTTCTCCCAAAAAAGATTATCTCATCATTCGTATCGAACATGCCAAAACGCTTCTTCAGGAAAGAAAATATTCTGTCGCAGATGTTGCAATAATGGCGGGATACAACAACCAATTCCATTTCATCAGGCAGTTTAAAGAGATCGTTGGAGTGACGCCGGGGAAATACTTAAGAACATTTCAACCTGATTTCGCAACAGACGATATTACATCCGAATAACAAAGAAGCCCATCCGATTTTTCAAAAATGCAGATGGGCTTCCCTCATTTATTCATCTTAAGAAGCCGGATACGATCTGTTCCTCGGCTTCTTTTTCGGTGAGTCCTAGCGTCATAAACTTAATGAGCTGTTCCCCAGCAATCTTACCGATCACCGCTTCATGCACCAATGCAGCGTCAACATGGTTGGCATTGATGCGCGGAATAGCGGTAACGGTAGCTTCATCCATAATAATGGCATCACACTCGGTGTGACCGGCAGAGCGGTTGTTTCCGTTCACCAAAGAATTAAATTCCTGATGACTGCGATCTTTTGCAACCGAACGGGAAACCACATGCGCGGAAGAACCCTCTCCGTCAAGATCCACCTCAAACTCTGTAACGGCAAACTGCTTGCCGTGCGTCATGATCTTCTCGGACACAACGATGGCTGCACCTGCGGCACATTTGGCTTTGGTAACACGTCTGGTAGAATCCACACCTTTGATCTGGGTAGTATTCATCTCCAAACGTGCACCTTCATCAAGATACACGACTGTCTGCGGGTTCATGACCTTTTCACCCGTTCCTTCTCCGTCTCCGTAATGCTTTTCAATATACCGAACCTTTGCATTTTTTCCAACATGAAAGGTGTGAATGCCATCATGACGTGTGCCGCACGCACCGGAATTATGGATCCCACAACCTGCCACAATGACCACGTCCGCATTTTCGCCGATATAAAAATCATTCAAAACCGTTTCGGTATGTCCTGTCTGACTGATGATCACCGGGATATGAACACTTTCGTTCTTTGTTCCCGCTTTAATAGTGATATCAATGCCTGTCCCATCGGGTTTACTGTCGATCGTAATATTTGCAGAATTATGTCTGCTTTCAAGTTGTCCGTTTTTCCGGATATTATAGGCGCCTGTCGGGATATCATGAAGGTCAGCAATCTCTTTTAAAAGATTTTTTTCAATTTGATCGATCATTCTTCATTCCTCCCTTAAATCTTATTTTTCAGTACATCACAGGTGGTATCTTGTTTAAAAAGAATTGGAAGAATTTCTTCCTTCGATCCTTCTCTTTCTACTTTGCCGCCCGAGACAACGATGATGCGGTCAGCAATATTCATGATCCGCTCTTGATGTGAGATGATCACAATTGAACCGTTGACGGCATCTCTCATATTCTCAAAAACTTTGATAAGACTTGCAAAGCTCCAAAGGTCAATCCCAGCCTCCGGTTCGTCAAAGACTGCAAGAGGGGTTTTTCTTGCAAGGACCGTTGCAATCTCAATGCGCTTTAATTCCCCACCTGAAAGGCTGTTGTTGATCTCCCTATCAAGATAATCGCGCGCACAAAGACCGACATTCGATAAATATGTGCATGCCTCTGAGACAGACAATTCACTGCCTGCGGCGATTTTCAATATATCCGATACAGTGATGCCCTTAAAGCGCACCGGCGTTTGGAAAGCGTAACCGATGCCAAGTTTCGCGCGATCGGTAATTGACATTTCGGTAATATCCTGCCCATTCCAACAGATCTTACCTGAGGTGGGGGTATAGATGCCGGAGATGATCTTGGCAATCGTTGATTTTCCGCCGCCATTCGGACCGGTGATCACAGTAAAGGGGCTGTTTATCGTAAAGGACACATCCTTCAATATTTCTTTTGTTCCGCTTTCCGTCCCTACGGAATAGCAAACATGTTCAAGTGAAAGCATTGTCTCTCCTTTTTGCCGACATTTTGTCGGATTTTCTTTTAACTGAAGTATTGTATCATAGAATATTCGATTTTGCAACTGTTTTTTTAAAAAAAGTCAGTCATACAGCGAGATATTACCATTTTGATCGAATTTTTTCAAAAAAACTATTGACAAATTAAAAAACAGTGATATAATTACTTTAAACCGATGAGAAAGAAGAGTAATTCGCTTTATTTCATCACAGAGAGCCGTTGTTGGTGGGAATGCGGCATGGAAACTCGAATGAATGGTCTTTTGAGGGCAACCCGAAATGACAGAGTAGGCGCGCCGGAGAGTCCTCCGTTATCAAAGAACGTGTGTGAATGCACACAGAGTGGATGAAACATGTTCATCAAGCAGGGTGGCACCGCAGGAGTTTACGCTCTTGTCCCCGCAAAATTATTTTTGCAGGAGGACGGGCGTTTTTTTGTTGCTCCCGTCCGGAAAAGGAGAAATTTATGAAGAACAAAAGCGAGATCCCGTACAAGATCTATCTGACCGAAGAGGAAATGCCGAAGCGGTGGTACAATGTCCGTGCGGATATGCGTAACAAACCCGCTCCCCTTCTCAGTTCCGCGACAAAAAAGCCGATTACCTATGACGAATTGCGCACGGTATTTTGTGATGAGCTTGTCAAACAAGAACTGGACGATACCACACCGTATTTCGATATTCCGCAAGAGATCACAGACTTTTACAAGATGTACCGTCCTTCCCCGTTGGTGCGCGCCTATGAGCTGGAGAAAAAGCTCGATACACCGGCACACATCTACTATAAGTTCGAAGGGCAGAACACTTCCGGTTCACACAAACTGAATTCAGCCATTGCGCAGGCATACTATGCAAAAAATCAGGGCTTGGTCGGTGTTACGACCGAGACAGGCGCAGGTCAATGGGGGACTGCTCTTTCTATGGCTTGCGGATATCTGGGTTTGGACTGCAAAGTGTTTATGGTAAAATGCTCTTATGAGCAAAAGCCTTTCCGACGCGAAGTCATGCGCACCTACGGTGCGTCCGTAACACCGTCTCCTTCTATGGAAACCAACGTCGGAAGATCGATCAACGAGCGTTTTCCGGGCAATACCGGTTCTCTTGGTTGTGCGATCTCGGAGGCAGTCGAGTGTGCCACAAACATGCCCGGATACCGTTATGTGCTTGGCTCAGTACTCAATCAGGTGTTTTTGCATCAATCGATCATCGGCTTAGAGGCAAAGGCGGCACTGGATAAATACGATGTCAAACCGGATATCATTATAGGTTGTGCAGGCGGCGGTTCGAACCTCGGCGGTCTGATCGCGCCTTTTATGGGCGAAATGCTCCGCGGCGAAAAGGAATACAGATTCATTGCCGTTGAGCCTGCTTCCTGTCCCAGTTTTACACGCGGAAAATTTGCTTATGACTTCTGCGACACCGGAATGATCTGCCCCCTCGCAAAGATGTACACGCTTGGTTCCGGGTTCATTCCCGCACCCAACCATTCGGGAGGGCTTCGTTATCACGGCATGAACAGTACTCTTTCGCAGTTCTACCATGACAAACTGTTGGAAGCGACCAGCGTCAAGCAAACAGAAGTCTTTGAAGCGGCAACCCTCTTTGCACGTTGTGAAGGCACGTTGCCCGCTCCCGAATCCTCTCACGCAATCAAGGTCGCGATCGACGAAGCGCTCAAATGCAAGAAAACAGGCGAAGAAAAGAACATCCTCTTCGGTCTTACCGGCACGGGATACTTTGATATGTACGCATATGCCAACTACAATGACGGCAAGATGTCCGACTATATTCCGACAAATGAGGATCTTGAAAAGGGCTTTGCAACCATTCCGAATATTGAGATCTAAACAAAAACGCTTGCGTCACGCAAGCGTTTTTGATAACGAAAATCACCTGAAAGGAAATGCTTTCAGGTGATCTTTTGTTATGATCAGTCGTGAACCTTCTTCACGATCACAGCAGTACCAAAGAGTGCAACCACTGCGAGAACCGCGATGACTGCAGTAGCATCGCCGGTCGGAACCTTGGTAGAGGGATTGACCTTTGCATCGTCATAAACAGTAAAGATATATGCCGCTTCTTTACCTTCATACGGAGCACCAAAGGTAGTGAAACCATAGTAGTACTCAAGATACTGTGCACCACCGTTATAGATTGCAGCAACATTCTTGATATAGCCGGTTTCATCTTCGATAGTCCAGTAACTATATTCGGTAGGAGTTGTCACCAGAGAAACGCCGTTGCCGGTGGGAGCAGAGGTCAAATACTTACCGTCAGCAGTTGCCAGAGTGAATGTGCCGTCTGTATAGATGGTACGAGTCCACACTGCGTGATCATTGCCGGGAACAGTCAAAGTACCGTCCTCATTTGCAGTTGCAGTAGCGCCGGTCAATTTCTTACCTGCGTCATCAAAGGTTGCAGTCACCGCAAAAGAATTGGCAGCGTTGAACAAAACGACCTTAGAAGTGGAAGCAACGACTTTTTCGGTCGGCACAGGATCGGGATCAACAGGAGAAGGAGTAACCGTGCCGGAAGTAAGTTTGTAAAGAGAGACAGGTTGCTGATTTGATTTGTAGTAGCGGAATCTGTTGTTGTCCTTACTAGTAGCATTATTAAAACGAAGAACGGTTTCTGCGCTGGTCAGCGACACACTACCATCTTCACCAAGAGTGATGGTATTTAAAATAGGAGTATCGGCTGTAACCAATTTATTTTGTTTTTCACCATTCTTATACTCGTTGCCGATATATTTGCCTGTGGAAGTCTTAACAGAATAACCGCCTTCCATTGTTTCGATCACAAATGTGTAAGCAGAATAGTCACCGGTAATTGTTCCGTCTGAAATGGTAACGGACTTGTGGTTGCCTTCATTGTCGATCTTCGAAAGAGAAGCATCGAGGCAGATACTTACGTCATTATTGTCATAAACACCGTCGTAAACGATAAGGTATGTACCGGACCAGTCGGTCGGAGCGGTCGTGACCTTGGTATAGGTCTGTTCTGCGGCAGAAGTGCCGATACTGAAAGCGGCAAAAGCTGCAACGCACATTAGAGTTGCGAGTGCTAAAGAAAGAAATTTTTTCATTTCGTTTCTCCTTTCGAATTTGTTAAATTCATTGTACGATACTTTTTGTATTTTGTCAATAAGCAGACCGATAGTTTTTTGTAGAATTTCCTGCTTTTTTCAGCAATTTGAACAAATTCAGAATTTTAATTTTTGACCGCTTTCCATTGCGGAAAGGACTTGCATCGCCTGCGCATTTCCCTGCTTTGCCGCTTTGGCAAAGTATTTTTTCGCTTCCTCTTCGTCCGATTCGCATCCGACACCGTTATAGTGACAAATACCTGCCATCAGCATTGCATTCTGTCTTCCTTTTGAAGACGCTTTTTCAAGATATTTCAAACCTTTTTCTTCATCCTTCGGCATTGAGCCTTCCCCATAAAGATAGCCTTTTCCGAGGATCTCGTACATATTGCCGTTTCCTTCCTTTGCGTAGGAAAGCGCCAACGCTTCTCCTGCCGCAAGATCTTGTTTTACACCGTTTTTATAGGTAATGCCCAAAAGATAACAAACCACTTTTTCTTGTGCTTCCACACAACCGTATTCCGCGGCTTTTAAAAAGACTTGATACTCGTTTTCAAACTGCCCGTCCAGTACATATGCTCGCGGATGCTCAAACATTTTATTTCCCTCGATCAGCCGTTCTGCCTTTAGTTTCGCTTCCTCCGCCGCTTTCAAGGTGAGCGCTTCCTCGTCCGCGATCTTCTTAAGTGCGGCGTCCCGTTCGGCCTTCTTGGCGGCATTCACCTTTTCAAGTTCTTCCGGATGCTCGCTATACATCCGATCAAATATTGCTTTCTTCTCGTTTTTGATACTTGCTATTTCATTTTTGATATTTTCTACCGCCTTTGAAAGCGCGTCCTGTTCGCAGAGCACCGCATTATATTGAGCGTTCTTCTCTGCCGTATCCGCACCGAGCAAGACCTGTTTTTTTTGACGCAATATAAAGAGCACGATGCCTGCAATAAAAGCGACGACGCCCACGGTGATCATAACAGGTGACTCAATGTTGTAAAAAAAAGCATCAACAAATTTTTCTTCAATTTTCATGTGATAGAAGGCATCGATTATGGAGGCGATCACTAAAACAACACCTCCGAGAAGTGAATACAACCAAGCACGGTTGGTATTGTTTCTATGCTCCGCAAAGCGAGCACTGTTCAATACCGTTTCTCGATTTGAAAGGATCTCACGATGCTTTTCTTCCTCAATCAGCGCTTGTTCAAGCCGTGGTTCAGCATCCTTGATCCTGCTGTCACAGGCTTCAAGAAGCATTTTGTATTCTGCTACCGTTTTCGACATAGTAACCCTCCAAATATTTTATTAAATGTATAATAGCATATTTCCGCATTTTTGTAAAGGGCTTTACTTAGAAAAACGCCCCAAAACGTTTTTCCGTTTTGGGGCGGTGTGACATTCATATCGACACAAAATTATTTTGCAAGGCGTGCTGCGAGTGCTGCAAGCTCGTCATACATTTCCTTCGGAACATGATCACCGATCTGGTTGTAGAAGGAAAGGATATTGAGAATATCCGCTTCCCATGCTTCCTTATCGACGGAAAGCAGACCCTTGATGGTGTCAACGGTAATATCTTCAAGTCCTTCAATGTTGATATCTTCCGGATTCGGAACATAGCCGATCGGAGTCTCAACAGCGCCAACGGTGCCTTCACAACGAGCGAGGATCCAAAGAAGGACTCTCATGTTGTCACCGAAGCCCGGCCAAATGAAGTTGCCGTTCTCATCGGTTCTGAACCAGTTGACGTGGAAGATCAGCGGAGCGTTAGG
>CAZUWA010000022.1:0-26307 GCA_964623895.1 uncultured Lachnospiraceae bacterium
CACTCGTTGTGGCAGTTGTATTGTTAAAATCCTCCGAGAAGAATGGTGTGGTGTTTAAGTAAATACAAATCCTATCTTTTTGTAGAATGTTGAATTTAGAATAACGCAAGGCGACGGCACAGCATCCGCTGTACCGCCACCTTACATAAATACTTCGTTATCGCACCTCGGCTAATATGGGAGAAGTCCTTTTTTATTTTAACAAATGCTGACATTACGTATCTAACGCAATCATAACAAGTTTAACAAAGCGTTTTGATTCGTTGGTTTCATTTTGTAACAATAAAATCTGCGCCGCTTCCGGGCAGATCGACGAGAAGCAGTTTTCCGTCTGCGTTCATAAAAGTATAACTTACTTTGTTGATCACGACATCCAGAAAATTCTCATAAACATTCGTAAAACCGCTTTGTGTGCAGTAGTTATTCATATAATTTTCATATTGTTCATCAGCCCATTCCGAAACGGTCTTGCCGTATTCGGATAGCCATTTTTCTTCCAGCGTTTCTTTGGTAAGTGTCGGATCTTCTTGCGTGGCAGCATCAAAATAGTCGCGGTAAACAGCGGAGATGCCTGCTGCAACAGTTTGTTCTTTATCTGCCTCAATGACGAGTTGAGCGCGCGTATCGGAGTAGAATTCAAAAATGTGCATCATTTTCACTGTGACGGTAAAACCGGAGAAGATTCTGTCGGAGGTGATCTCTGCTTCCACTTTCAATTTGGTGTTCAAGTATGCAGTGCGTTCGATGAAATTGCCTTCTGCGTATCGACGGATATAACATTCCACCTCGTTGCTGTTTTCGCTTTCAGCAGGGGTGAAGAGAATGATATCGCGGTCTCTCTTCAGACTGCCGATCATAGTCTCCGCAGAAGTTAGGGTGATGGTCTCATCCTCTGCTATGGTGTAACTTCCTTTAACATTATGACGTGAACTGAAATCTTCTGCTGCCTTATAGGAAATGCTTGCGTCATTCTGTTCGGCAGACTGACACTTAAATTCAAAGCTGCCCGATCTTGACCCTTCTTCTCCGCTTAGGGTCAAGGTGACGGTATAGTTTCCGAAGGGTGCGTTCATGGTGTTGATCCAAACGTCATATAGACCCGTTCCGGGTACGGGATCCGGCTCGAAGCTTTCGGTTGGTTCCACGCTTTCTGTAGGTGTGGGTGTCGGCACTTCGCTCTTTGACGGTGTAGGCGTCGGTGCTTCGCTTTCAGTCGGCTCAATGCTGTTTGAAAGGGTAACGTTCGGTTGTGCGGACGTTTCTTTTTTTTCGGTACAAGATGTAAAAACAAACAGCATCAGACATGTAAGGAGAATGGCAATAAACTTTTTCATAAAAAATCCTTTCTTTGTATTAACCTATCAAGTTGTTTTGGGGGTGAAATAATGCATTCATCCACGTCTTTGAAACGGCATTTTCCGTATTTTCCAGCATCGGATCGGCATCCAATGTTTCTTTTGCCGCCATTGCGCAGAGTTGCGGCAGATTTGGGTCGGTGCATGCGGTAGCCATGTGAAAAGAAAACTCTCCGCTTTGTCTTGTCGCACCGGTGGTAGAAGGAAAAAAGTCTCCCGGCCCACGCTGCTTTAAGTCGGCATTTGCGATTTCCAAGCCGCTTTGTGTGTTACATAAGGTTCTAAGTCGCTCGCCGGCGACAGACTGTTCCGGGCAGTTCGAGACAAGGACGCAGTACGATTTTGTTTTTCCTCTGCCGACTCTTCCGCGCAGTTGATGCAGTTGTGACAAGCCGAACCGCTCGGCATTTTCGACGATCATTAAGGTGGCGTTCGGAACATTCACACCGACTTCGATGACGGTGGTCGAGACCAAAACATGAATATCCCCTGCGACGAATGCTGACATGATGGCATCTTTTTCTTTTGCCTTCATTTTACCGTGTAAAAACGTCACATTCAAATTCGGTAGTGTGTTTTGCAGTTCTTCCGAGAACTGTACCGCCGCCTTCATCGTAAGAAGCGGCTTGTTTTCCTTTTCGGGGGTGAAATTGAAGGGCAATACCGTTCCGTTCTCCGGGTCTTCCTCTTCAACTGCCGGACAAACGACATAAGTTTGATGCCCCTCTTTCGCCTGTTTTTTAATGAATTCTGTCAGTCGTGCGTGGTAACCTTCATCTACCAAATAGGTGGAAACTTTTTGCCTGCCGGGCGGCAGTTCGTCAATGTAGGAGATGTCGAGCCCACTGTAAAGTATGAGGGCGAGCGTGCGAGGAATTGGAGTTGCCGTCATCACCAAACTGTGTACAGTTTTTCCTTTTTCTATTAAAGCGGCGCGCTGTCTGACACCAAAGCGATGCTGTTCGTCGGCGATCACCAAGCCAAGGTCTTTGAAAACGGTATCTTCCGTCAGTAGTGCATGCGTGCCGATGGCAAGATCGACCTTTCCTGCCGCGATCGCAGCGCGCACTTTTCTCTTTTCTGCGGTAGAGAGTGATCCGGTAAGCAGAGCAGTGTGAAAACCGAGAGATGCAAACTGTGCAGACAGATCAGCGTAATGCTGATTTGCCAAAATTTCTGTCGGTACCATCAGCGCCGCCTGTTTTTGGTTCTTCAATGCAATATAGATCGCCCCGGCAGCACAGACGGTCTTGCCGCTGCCTACGTCGCCGCAGATCAATCGTGACATCGGCTGTTTTGAGGTCATATCGGAGGCGATCTCTTCCATCGCTCGCTTTTGCGCTCCCGTCATTTCAAAGGGCAGGGCGGCAAGAAAGGGTGCAAGAGAAACTTTCGGCAGAATTTCCGCTTTTGACAGTTGTTTTTTGATCGTGCCCAACTGCATTCCGAGCGAAAAGAGGTACAGTTCTTCAAAAATAAACCGCGTTCTCGCTTCGTCCAGTTCTCTATAATTCTGTGGCAGATGGATGGCTCGCATAGCTTCGGCAATGGCGGGAAGGTGGTAGTTGTCCCTGATATTCTTCGGAATAGGATCGTCCAATTGATCCGCTTCAAGAAGAGCAAAGGCGATCGTTTGCATCATTCCTTTTTGCTTGATGCCCTCTGTCAAAGGATATACCGGCAGAAAATCAGGTAGTGGCTTTGATTCGCTGTACGGCTCATATTCAGGACAGGACATCGAGAAGTTTCTGCCGCTTTTTTCTACCTTTCCCCAAAAGCGAAAGACAGAACCAAGGTAGAAGATATCCTTGATGTAGGGCTGATTGAAGAAGGTCAATACACACCGTCCGCTGTCGTCAAATGCGGTAAAGCGCGTCATGGTACGCCCACCGCGCAGTTTGACAGTGCGCGGTTCGCTTCCGACAGTCAGAATGGTTGCCGTATATACCGGTTGCATGGCAGCTTCTCCCAAAAGACAGACGTTCCCTCTGTTTTGATAGCCTCTTGGAAAATGATACAGAAGTTCTTTAACTGTTTCTATATTCAGTTTTTTCAAGTATCCCGCTTTGACCTTTCCAACGCCTGGCAAGGTCATTACAGAGCGTTTTTCAAGCTTCATCTTTATTTTTACTAACTCTTACTTTAACGATAATTTAGGATTATTATACTATGCTTCCCTTGGTTTGTCAAGAAGAGAGATCAAACGGAACGGAAAAACTTCACGTTTCTTTTTTATTTTTATATTAAATGCACGCATGAAAATGTAAAAAACATTGTTAGAGCGATTTAATGTTGATGCATTTTCTCGATATTTTTTAAACAGAGAAGTGATCTGTCGGTTGACAATGAACCGATAATCTGATATACTGTTATGAGAAAAGCAATGTCATTCATTGCTTTTATTTTCACTTTATATAAGGATATGTATCATTATGGAAATAGTTTTATTGACTGCGATCGGGGTTGGGGGCGCTACTATGGTTGGGGCGGTACTTGGCTTTGTCTTTAAAAAGATCCCCCATCGGTTTAACGACATTATTTTGAGTTTTGCGGCAGGCATCATGCTTTGTGCGGCTGTTTTCGGACTGATTGAACCTGCGCTTGAAACAGGAGGAGGACTCAACACACTATTGGTCGTTCTTGGCATCTTTACAGGAGCAATCTTTTTAAGTATAATGGATCGATTTATTCCGCATCTGCACAGTCTTGCGGGCGTAAAAGAACCGGAAAATGTGCAAGCAAAGCAACTAAATAAAGTTTTGCTGTTCGTTTTTGCCATAGCTCTGCACAATTTGCCGGAAGGTATTGCCGCAGGAGTCAGTTTCGGTACGGGTAATACCGCGGATGCACTTACCGTTGCAGGAGGGATCGCTCTGCAAAATATTCCTGAAGGCATGGTCATCATTGCCCCAATGTTGGCTGCGGGTGTTAGCAGAGGTCGCACCTTGACTATTGCGCTCTTAACAGGTGTTATTGAGGTGATCGGTACTTTTATTGGGTATTTTACCATTGGTATTTCAACAGCGACATTACCTTTTGCGCTTGCTTTTGCAGGTGGTACGATGTTGTATGTTATCAGCGATGAAATGATACCGGAAACTCATTCGCACGGGTACGAAAAAGCGGCAACATACGCTTTGATCGCAGGGTTTTGTACAATGCTCGTTTTGGATCTGTTGATCGGTTAAATTCTGAAAAAGTCTCCGTTTATTGGGGGGCTTTTTTTGGATAATCCTTCTTTTTTTGAAATATACTATCAAAAAGCGGGAGGCAACCATGGAACGATCTTTTTTTTATCTTCGAAAAGCAGTATACACCTTTATTTTAGTAAGTGGAATTTGCTTATCACTTTTTTTATTTTTCAAGTATCTTTTCGAAGGTATGTTTCCTTTTATTTTCGGCTTTATAATTTCCATTCCAACAGTGGCATTGCGAAAAAAAGTGACGAAGAAGAAAGGGTTATCTTCGAAAATACTGACTGTTATTTTATTGTCGCTGTTTTCTTCGGTCGCTTTTTTCCTGTTATGGCTTCTAATATCAAGGCTGGTCGAGGAATTGACCGACATTGCGAACAACAGTGAAAATTTAATTATAATGATCCAAATGGGATATGACCGCATATTCGATTGGTTATCAAACAAAATGCCGACACTTTTTGAAAAAATTGACCGTGCGGCTATGCTTTCCTGCATCACACAAAGTTTGTCAAAACTTTCTTTGTCGGCTTCACTTGGTTTGGCAAAATTCGCAATGAGTATACCGGACATTGTTTTATTTTTATTTGTTACCGTTCTTTCAGCCTATTATTTCTCGGTTGAACGATCAACGATGCTGGAAGGATGCCTCTCTGTTTTACCTTTCGGATTGCGCAGACCGGTTCACCGATTTATTGCTTCGCTAAAGCAAGCGCTGATCGACTATTTTAAAGCGGGAGGGTTATTTATGCTCCTGTGTTTTATCGAAATGACGATCGGTTTTCTGCTTATAGGTGTAGAGTATGCAGTGTTTATTGCACTGATCGTGGCTGCCGTTGATTTCTTGCCGGTGTTCGGGACGGGAACGATTCTCTTGCCATGGGCAGGTATCTCGTTTATCACGGGAGAATTGTCAAGAGCATTATGGCTAATCGTTATTTGGGCTGTTTCTGTCATTATCCGACAACTTCTTGAACCGAGGGTCTTAGGCAGTCGCCTGAATATACATCCGATGATCTCGTTACTTGCAAGTTATCTCGGATATCGCTTTTTTGGGGTGAGTGGATTGGTTTTTTTGCCGATCATTTCATCAGTAGTGGTAACCATGTTGAAAAATCAAGAGAATTCTCGGTAAAAAGCGAGAATTCTCTTGATTTTTGTCAATTATTTTGTTATAATTTTGTTCGAGGAAGCGAAAGGATGCAGGATGATGAGAACATTGACGGTGATCAACCCCCAAGCTGGGAAAGGGTATGCGGGGCAGAACAGGGAAGGCTATGTAGCGGCAAGATATGGAGATTGTTTAAAATACGTTGAGCAAGAATGTAAAAATAATCCAAACACTCATTTTGATGTTTGCGGTGGCGATGGAACGCTGAACCAAGCCGTGAACGGTATCATGTGTGCGAAGGCGGGACAAACAGCTTCAGTAACTGTCTTACCTTTTGGTTCGGGAAATGATACCATAAAATCCTTTCCAAAAACGCCCGGAAAGATCGTTCCGATAGATCTGATCTCTTATGAGGGAAAATACTGTATCAATATGATCAATATCGGGTTTGATTGTAATGTTGTTGCCACAACCATGCATTACAAAAAGCGAAAGGGTATTTCCGGTGAGATGGCGTACATATTGGGCGTTATACATGAATTTTTTCGCCCGTTCGGTGAGCATTTTAAGGTACACGCCAAGTGTGCCGACGGAAGTTTCTTCGATTATGAAGGAGATTGTATGCTTTGTGCGGCGTGCAACGGACAATGGTGCGGCGGAAGTTTTCACAATTCTCCTTTATCGGATATGTCTGATGGCGTATTTGAACTGTTGCTTGTCAAGAAGGTCAGCAGATTGAAATTTATTCGTTTGATCGGTCTTTACAAAAGCGGTGCGTTGATCGATCCCCATACCGGTGATGCTGTTGAAAAGTGGAAGGATTTGATTTTTTACAAGCGTGTTACTGCCTTCGATATTTTTGGCTGTAAAAAGATCTGTGCGGACGGAGAAATTGAAGATGCAACGGAAGGACATTTCAGCATCGTACCGTCGGCTTTGCGATATAAAATCGGAGAGTGACCGTCAAGAATAAAACCGTCTCGTTTTTCAGGGACGGTTTTTATCTTCAAGCGACCGGCCGTTCAATATCGCCTCAGTTAGGCTTTCGCCTTGATACCGTAGAGACAGTTTGAAAAAGTCGGAATTTTCAAAGAGAAGATTCAAAAAGATGCGATCGCCTTCCCACATTTTAAGTGAAAATAGCTTTTCCTTGGTCACAAGTGCCAGTGTTCCTTCCGGACAATCTGGAATAATTTCAAGCGGCGACACAGTGGCTGTAAAAAGATGCATTTCTTCATCGTCATAAATATCGGAATGAAAATAGACGATCCCGCGGTAGCGATATTCGGTAAGAGTAAATCCACTTTCCTCATAAATTTCACGAAGCATACATTCTTCCGGTGTTTCACCATCTTCAAAATGTCCGCCCAGCCCGATATACTTTTCCGCATTTTCATCATTTTTCTTCTTGTTGCGGTGAAGCATAAGAAGCTTTTCGCCGGAAGAAATATAGCAGAGCGTTGTTCTTTTCATGGCTTGATATTTCCGGTATCAATGCGATAAATGTTCTGTCCTTCAATATCTGCGGCAGGAATGATGATCGGCGCCATTCCACCAACCGAAGTTACGGTAGAAATGATCGCTCTGGCGAAAGGGAACAGTTCTTTATAACTGAGTACATGAATTTGTTCTTTTGATGTCGTTTCATCAAAACCGAAAATGCCCTCAAGAATGACTTTAGCAAAAAATGATTCCGGATGTTCCTTATCGAACACATGACAAGTCAGTTCCGCTACGCACACCTGATTCGGCGTGTAACGAACATTGTAAGAATATTTATTTTCGAGTTGGATTTTGCTGCCGGGTGCGGCATTGCCGACAAACTCGATGCTTTTGGCGCGATAGCCCTTTAGTGTGATCGGATTCATTTGGATATCCTCCTTTTCTTTGCTGATATTCTACCACATTTCAAAAAGAATATCAAGATTAAAAACCAAAAAGAAACAGTATTGTATTTCTTTTTGGTTTTATTGGCGTCTTGAGGCGTAGAAAAAAGCCACTGATAGAAGACAAGATATTGGCAAAACACGAAATGCAGTTGAAATAAATTGTTGTTTTGCCTAACAAACACTTGGCAATTGCGGAATATTATGTTAAATTAAGTATGCAGAAGAGTGATTATTTGGTGATGTTCCACATGAATTTACAGCGCACAGTCCCCAAATGTCGTTCTCATGGGAAATTATGCGTTGTTGTGCATTTAGGTTGAAATATTCAAGAAAGGCGGTGAAACCGATGTGCTGTTCTATCTGCCAATTTCGAAGAGCAATGCAGTAGAAAAACTTGAAGAAATATTTTGTGCGGAATGTCGCACGAAATTGACGGAATCAAGCAAAGATGTATTTTTTTCACCAACGAATGGCGTACCACTTCAAATGATAGAAAGGTGACTATTTATGAGAATTGATTGTTTAAAAAGCACTTTACAACATTGACGGCAATGTTGTTGAGTAGTGTGTTTCTGCTTTCGGGCTGTACAAATGTTCAATCGACGCTTACATCTGATTCTCCTTCTCTTTTACCCTCTCCCTCTTATTTACCTTCTCATTCTCAGTCTTCTTCCATTATCTCCGACATGCCAACGCAAGAGATCGTTTTTTCTACCAGAGAATCGGTAATCTACGATTTGAAAAAATTCCAGAGGTTGTATATGGGAGTGATGGTTCGTATGGGGTGTGTATAAAGAAAGTGCCATATAGTGGTCTGTATGCATCCGGTACGAGTCCTATTGTTTACATAAACCGAGTTATGGGGAGCATCTTCCCTTATCATTAAGGTTTGTCGATGAAAGTGGAAAAGAAACGGAATACCATGGAATGCCGGCGACCGAATATCAATATGAGAACGGAAAATATTATTATCAAAAATATACCGTGGACGGTCAGACCTACCATATAATGGTGTGGGAAAATACGGATGGTAAGATCGAAAGAGTAAATTGGGCAACTGATTGGAAGGAAAATGTAATTTATATTGATAATTATGGTATTATAACTCCGGCTAAATTGGAAGGTATATACGCTTTAAGAGTCGGATCAAAACAGGAATAATCGCTTGTGCCCCCCGCCTAGCCTTATAACAGAGTGGGGGCATTTTTTGTGTCTTTAGGCTTGGAATGAATTTCTCGTTACCAACGGAAGAGAAATGCTTCGGCAACGATAAAAGAGGAACAATCTGAAAACGTAGTAGTATGATGATGAAAACAGGACAGACAGCAAGAATAGTAAGTCATAAAAAGACAGCCGCATAGTGCGGCTGTCAGAGATTATAATGCGATGCCAAATTTTCTGAACTCCATTAGGAACTCTGTTTGTAATTCCACAGTTTAGGGACTATGCAATCTACCGGTTTACCGATGGTTATGACGCTGCACTTGTTATGATCTTTTCGGTAATGCGCATTCCGGTAGGATCGACTCCGGTTTGCAAATAAATGATCTCCTTGATCTGCGCAAGTTCATTTGCCATCAGAGTATCTTCCGTACCTACAATAACGGTAACATTGTCTTCTGCAACCACGGCTACGCAGTGCGAAAAGCCTTTGCTCTTGACAAGCGTTTCAATGTTGCCTTCTGCTTCGATATAGGATGCGATGCGCGCAATTGCACTGCTTGCTTCCTGCTTATCGACTGAACTTGCATCATTGTTTGCAAGACACATTTCATAGACTTCCAGCGCCTCGTCTCTTGCTTTCTGTCTGTCGGTGATTGCAATGGCGAAAAAGTCTTCTGCTTCTATTTCGCTTGATGCATCGACCGGTGTGCTTTCATTTGGAGAAACAGCGCCTGCCTGACCATCTGTTCCTTCCGGCGTTGCCGCATTTCCCGCCGGACCAAAGAGAAGCCAATTTACCCCAACTGCTGCACAGATGATGAGAACAGAAGCAGTGACGATCATGGTTTTTCTTCTGTTTTTTGTAAAGAAATTTCCGACTTTTTGCGGTATGTCTTTCACCTGCTCTGTAAAGGGGATCATTGCTTTTTCCACTCTTTGTTCTGTCGATTTTGTGATCTGCATGATATATCCTCCTATGGAAAATCGTTTTTCTTGATACACTATATTCCGCTTTTTTACTGAGTATTCCTACGAACGTCCCTCTTTTAAAAGTTTTTCAAAGTCTTCGGAGGATGAGGAAACATGCACACGATTGGTCGGAACACCGAGACTTTTTGAAACAAGTTGTGTTACTTCCGAACGCACAAGCGGATCATTTGCGCCGGTACACACAACAGCTACCCCTGCGACATTTCCGTCATCTGTGTAGCAGATTTTCACGACTGCCTTTCCGACACCTTCACTGTATTCTAAAAAACAAGCGAGTTCTTCCTCCGCTTCAGATTTGTCTTTAGACGTCAAATTTGTAAATGGCTTAAATATGAACTCTGAAAAGCAAAGCAACAGTCCGATTACAAAGGCAACGATCAAAACAGTTGGTACTTTATGATGTGAGTTTTTCAAGATAGACCACCTCTATGTTTAGTTCTTTTAAGCAATTGTCGATTTTATCGCGGTGCAGAACTGCCGTTATCGTGTACAGTTCTACTTGAATTTCTTCTATCAAAAACATCTGATCCTCACAGGATACTTTTATCGAAAGGGAAAGATCATTTTCGCTCATCCCCGTTTCCTTGCAAATATATTGAGAATAACTTTCAGTCAGTCTTTTAGAGGCTTCCTGTTCTACGCCTTTGATATATGTGCTGTAGTCGGCATTTTCTCCCGATATTTCCGGCAGTTTAAAGAAAAAATCGGATGAAAAAACATTTTTAAGCGGCGAAAAAAGTGCCAACAGAAAGCACAAAGAAGCCAGATAACGAAAGAGGTTTTCACATTTCTTTCCGGATAGAAGAAATGAGCAAACACCGTTTATAACGGTTAAAAACAAGATCGGAAGAAAATAATTTTTCATGAAACGGTAAAAAAGGAAAGCATGGAAAAGGACAGTGCAAAAAGAAGATCAGCAAGGGAAACAAGAGCTATTATCCCTCCGATCACGGAAGATGCACAATGAAAAACAGAGAAAAGGATCTTTGAACCGCAAGCGTCGGACATTGAGGCGGCGATATCAAAGATTATTTTCTTAAAAAGCAAGGATAAGAGTTCAGGTAACAGCATTAAGAGGATCACACCAACGCCCAAAACACCTATAGAAGAGCGGAGCATATCTAAACTGCTCAACAGCGTTTTGGATGACTCGGCGATGGTTTGCCCAACGATCGGAACGACACCTGCGGCTGTGAATCGAAACGCACGAAGCGAGAGACTGTCTGCTTTGGATGCAATGACATTCTGAAAGGCGAGCATGGTAAGGATCCCCGTGGTTGAAAGCCCCATAAGCCATAAAAAAACATTTTTGATTTTGGATGCGAAGGTGGAAAGTCCGGCATTAGCTGTAATGATCGAGAAAAGATCAAAGGTAAAAGAGATCTTCAAAAAAGGGAAGAGCATGCCGAGGACAAATTGAGATAAAAATGAAAGGAGCATCGAAAGCGAAAGCCCTGAGAGCGAAAAACTGTTGACTGCACCCATAGACAGTAAGACTCCTGAAAGGGCAGGCAAAATGACGGTGACAAAGGCAGTCAATTCTTGAAGATGTAGTTCTGCATCAGAAAAAACTTGATAGATCATCGGTATGACCGCAAAAAGACCGCTGAGAAGGAAGCAAAGTTGTAAAATCGTTCTCGTGTTTTTTTGCGATGATGCTTCCTCAAAAGCGGCAAAAATGCCGCACAGTGCCACCAAGGACAGAAGCGGCACCAGACCGCTTCCTTCTTTGACGACTGTTTCTTTAATAAGTTCTAAGATATAATTAAAAAAACGATCAATGCTTGCAATCGCAAAAGACCCGTTTTCCGAAAAAAGTTCTTTATATTCATTCGGGAGCAGTTCGATCAGTTCTTCATTCATAAAATGTCCTCAAACAGAGAAAACATCTCCTTCCAAAGAGGAACAGAGAGAAGCAATATAGCTACTTTCACAGAAATATCCAGTGCAGAAGCGAGAGCACTTTCTCCTTCTTTTCGAAGGACTTCGTTGGTAACCTCTCCGCACATTCCGATTGCGAATGCTTTGATAAGGCTTTCACTTCCTTTAAAAGTGTATTTTTCAAGCAGCAAAGAAAAGTCCTCCCATATCCCGGCAAGGGATAATATAGCAGGTGTGAGAATCAAAATCGTTCCGCAGAGAGAGAACATAGCCGCCAACTCTTTTCGATCCCTTCCAATCAGTTGTGTGGCACCGTAACACAAGAAGGCGATTCCGCAAAGCGTTATTACATTCATAGTCCAAACATGTTGCGTATGGTGGTGAACAATTCCCCCACCTTTCCGATGAGCATTGCCAAAATCAAAAGTATTCCTGCGATTGAGATCCATGTTGCCAGTTCGTCTCGTCCGGTTTTTGATAATATTTGATGGGCAATGGCTACGAGGATACCCATTCCGATAACTTTTAACAGTAAAGTGATCTCCATAGTTTGTTAATAGAGCAGTAAAAACAGCAGCGCACCGATGAAAAATCCGACTGTAGAAGCAACACGGCGTTTTCCCGCAATTTCCTTTTCGCTTTTTTCAAAAATTGTTTTTGCTTTTTTCACCATCAAATCCAGATGTTCTGTTTCTTCACGATATTCTCGTGCGCCGAGTCGCTCAAAAAATGGTAAAAAAAGCGCTGTATTTTCTTTATCCGATTCTAATAAATCTTGAAACGCGGATCGGTAATCTCCCGAAACAAATTGTTCCTGCTGTTTTTCTGAATGATAATCACGAAAAGATAAAAAGCACTCCGGAAGAGGTGTGCGGTTGTATACGATTTCACTTTGCAAGTGCATTAAAAGCATATAAATCAGCTTTATGCCGGTTGCCCTTTTTTTATATCGGTAAGAGGTATACAATCCGACTGCAAAGCAGGATAGAAACAGCAATCCTGCACCGATATGTCTGATATTCATTGTTCTTCACCGTGCTTGTCAAAATAGCGAAATGACATTGTCGTACCTTTTCGTTCGATCAGTACATAGAGAGAAAAAATGCCACTGTCGACCAGTTTAGCTATTTCCGGCTTTTGTCGTAGTTCTTCTACCGATCTGCCGTGTGCAGAAGCAAGAACAGGTACTCCGGCAGGCGCGCAGGAAAGAAGGATCTCTCCTTCATCCGCGCCGATCTCATCCAAAACCAGGTAATCGGGACAGGCAGTCCGGACTGCAATGGCGATCGCTTCTTTTTTAGGGTAGTATAGATACGGGCACAGTCCCGGGCATTCATCCAGTGAGAATGATAATTCTCCACGTTCATCTATAAGCGCAACGATCTTCGGCGGTTTTCCGCAGGAAAGTGTTCTTGCCAGTTCGCGCAATACTGTTGTCTTGCCGACGCCCGGTGGAGAAAAGAGAAGAACGCCTTTCGAAAGACCGGTTGATTTCATCTTTTCATAAACGGGTGCGGCGCAACCGCGTATCGCGTGGGGGATTCGCACCGAAAGAAATGAGATGTCTTTGACAGACAGAATATGTATGCCGTCTGTAATGGCTCTTCCTCCAATTGCCACACGAATACCTCCTTGAAGGGGAAGATAACCGCATTTCATGCTCTCAGAAAAACTGTAAAGCGAGCGATCGGTGAGCATTCGCAGAGTTTCTTCCATCAGCGCTTCCGTGCAGATCAGATGTGTGCCGTAAAGCCCAGTTTGATCTCTTAAAAGCAGTTGACAGCCTTTGCGCATCCGAATTTCTTCCGGTAGATTATTTTGATTAAACAAAAGAAAGACAGCCGAAGGAAGGTGTCCTCTTAATATTTCCATAACGTCTGTCATGACCGATTCATATACCGTCCTTTCGTTCGTTGATATATCATATGTTGCGTGGACAAGGGATATGACTGTAGAAAGAAAAGATGCTGTTTTTCAGACAGCATCTTTTAAATCATGACAGTTTGTTCGTCAGTCTCAGGTTATCGGCGATCATCGCAATAAATTCACTGTTGGTGGGCTTGCCCTTGTCGGTCTGGACGGTATATCCGAAGAAGGAATTCAGTGTATCAACATCACCTCTGTCCCATGCCACTTCAATTGCGTGACGAATGGCGCGTTCCACTCTTGAGGAGGTCGTACCGTATTGCTTGGCAACAGTCGGATAGAGCACTTTTGTAACAGCATTGATAACATCCTTGTCGGAAATGACCATTAAGATCGCGGTGCGCAGATACTGATATCCTTTGATGTGCGCGGGTACGCCAATTTGATGGATCACCTTTGTTACTTGTGTTTCAAGATCTGCGCCTTTGTTCTTGGCATTTTGTGTAATGCCGCCGCCGCGCAGACGATTACGGTAAAGCCGTTTGATCCGTGCAGATAGATATTCATAATCAACCGGTTTTGTCATGCAATAGTCGGCACCCGATTCGATCGATTCCTCAAAAATATTCGGATTGGGTGTTTCCGAAAGTACTATGAAAGACGGAGCGCTGTCAGGATGAAAAGACATTTTAAACGCTGATTGAATGACCTGCACGCAGTCCATTCTATTAAGCCAAACATCAAGTATCACTACATCCGGATGAAATCTGTTGATGATCTTCAAAGCATCTTCTCCGGTTATCGCTTCTTCAAAACGGGTATATCCAAGTTCGGACAACGAGTCTTTTGTCTCCCTTCTGAAGTCGTTGTTTTCGTCAGCAATCAATATTTTCAGACTATGTTCCATATATTCTTCCTCTCTTTCCCTCAAGAAAACGGTATTACCGAGTATTCACTGTATCTCGGTTCTTTTTGACAAGAGAATTTTACCATAATTTACCATAAAAAGCAATAGGAAGCAGAAAAAATACTTACCAATTTTTTCCATTTAAAATTGGTAAATTTGAGCAAAAAGAAAAAATGCCTGTCAAAAAAAGTTGACAGGCAGGATTTATTCGTATTATTGTTTGCAATGATCAATAAAAAAACCGGTAGTATTGAGATAATAGCTGCCGTCCGACTGCTCTTTATAACCAAGTGCAGTGATTAAACGCTCTTGCCCGGGGGCAGGGGAGATGAAATAACCGTCTGTAGCGCCGACAGAGTCAAGAAAATTCATACAGGCACGTCCTGCGATAAACATAACCTCAAAGTCTTCTTTTTCGGGGAGAAAGCGGATCTCCCTGATACAACCTTTTTTTCCTTTAATGAAGAAAGTAACGATACCCACTTCTTCCTCTTCGATTGTTATACGATATCCCATATCGCCTAAATGAAATTCAGCGCCAAGTCGAGCGCAAAGCGCTTTTTGTTCTTCCGGCGATTGAATGGGAGAAACTTTAAACATTTCCCGTTGCTCCTTTCAAATATGCAACCTGTTCCTGCGTGAGATAGCGCCATTCTCCGCTTTTTAAATGTCCCAATGCAAGTTCTCCGATTGCGATGCGCTTTAGGTAGCGTACTTCCAGTCCTGCCTGTTCGCACATTTTTCTGATTTGGCGGTTTCTTCCTTCGTATAGTGTCATTTGAAGCAGTGTTCTGCCGTCTTTTCTTGAAAGAACTTCGGTGTATACCGGTTTGATTGTATATCCGTCAATATTCAACGGGGAAGTCAAAATTCGATACTGCTCTTCCGTGATCTCTCCCTTTACTTTGACATTGTATATTTTGGGAATCTCGTGACTGGGGTGGGTGAGTTTGTATGTCAAATCACCATCATCCGTTAAGAGTAGCAGTCCTTCCGATGCCATATCCAATCTTCCGATCGGATAAACACGGCGTTCCACGCCTTTTAAAAGATCCGTTACACACGGTCTGTCTTTTTCATCAGCAAGAGTTGTTACATATCCGATCGGTTTGTTGAGCATGATATAAATGTGCCGCCCGGTGCGCAGGATGATCTTTTTCCCTTTATAGCGCACTTCGTCTTTACCCGGACGAACCTTCATACCGATCTGCGCACATTCGCCGTTGACTATGACCGCTCCTTTCAGAATTGCCTCTTCTGCGGCTCTGCGAGACAACAGTCCGCATTCCGATAAATACTTTTGTAAACGTATTGGTTCCATAGATTTGAAACATCCTTTCAAAACTTTTTAGGATCTAAAAAGTGATAAAATATACCGAAAAATACGGGCAAGAAACGAGGTATGCGGTACTGTGGGACATTCACCGGCAGTGAGGATCGGGAGTCGCGCGACTTCTTTTCCGTCAAGTAACAGCGATACAAAACCGACTTTTTCTCCACTCCCGAACGGCGGATACAAGAGATGCGGACAATAAACACGGTAATCGAGAACACTTTCGGGAGAAGATAGTAGTGAATAGTCGGCAGCATACACCTCTACTGCCTTATCGGTTCCTGCCACGGGAAGGGTAGCAGTGTATCCTTGATAATAAAGCCGTTTTACAGAAGAGAAGCCGTATGCAAATAACCTTTCGTGACTTACCCAGTCATCATGACAGTTGAACGTCACAGCGATCAGTGTCGTGTTCTCATTTGTACACGCGCTGACCAGACATCTTCCTGCCGCGATGGTATAGCCGGTCTTGACACCGATACATCCCTCTAATGTAAAAAGCAATCGGTTGTGATTGGTCAGGGAACGTTGCTGTTCTCCTTTTCCTACAGTGGTACTTTGGGTAGAAACAATGGCAGAAAAATCTTTATTTTGCAGTGCGTAGACAGTTAAAAGTGCCATATCATATGCGCTGATCCGATGTTCTTCTTGATATAGCCCATGCGGATTGGTAAAATGCGCAGAAGATAGTCCCAAGTGATCTGCCAAATCATTCATGTACATCACGAACCGTTCAACAGATCCTGCTGTATGGATAGCAAGAGCCACCGCGGCATCATTGGCAGAGGCGAGCATCAAGCAAAGAAGAAGTTCTTCTACCGTTAAATGCTCTCCTTTTCGAAGATACGCCGAAGAGCCTTCCACGCCGACTGCCTCAGATGGTACGACTACTGTATCCGAAAGGTCGCATTTTTTCAGCACGACAAGACAGGTCATGATCTTGGTGGTACTCGCAGGTGGTTGCGGTTGGTAGATATTTTCTCCGGATATCACTGTAAAACTGTCCTTTTCCATTAAGACATAACTTGCCGCAGAAACGCTTGGCTTTTCTAAGGCGTGTGTGGGAAGAAAAAAAGCAATTAGAAATGCGATGATAAGTAAAATCGAAAGAGATTTTTTCATAGGACACCTGATCTGTTTTTTGATATCCTATGAAATCTCTTTAATAATTATTCTTCTGTTGCAATAACCTCGGTTTGATCATTTTTCTTTTCGGGAACAAATTTCAAAACTGTTTCTTTTAATTTTTCCGCAAGGTCGGGAGAACGTTCCAGAACTTCCACAATGCTTTCGATAATGCTGACGCTTGTTGGTTTATTGGCAGCAGCATCAACAGTCAAAAGTTCAACAGTACCGCCGGCTTTGACGATCAAAAATCCGATGGGAGTAACGGTAATGCCCGTTCCGCCCGCGCCGCCGAATGCAGGAGCATTCGTTGTTTGCGGAGCATTCTTACAATAATAATCAACTCCGCCCGTAGCGAGCCCGACCGATACTTTGCTTATCGGAATAATGGTTGTCCCATTTTCAACGGATATGGGAGAACCAAGAATTGTGTTTGCACAGATGACATCCTTGACGCCTTCGAGGGCTGTTTGGATCATTTCACTTTGCTTGAATTCAGACATGGCTTAAAGTTCCTTTCAATTTGTTTTCTTAATTCTCTGTGGGAGTGCGTCTTCAAACTTCTCTCGCTCCTCAATATATTCTAACAGTGCCGGAATAAGAATTTTGATTGCGTGGAAGATGCGAAGAGAAAATATGATCTCTCCCGACCCACTCGAAGATGATAGGTCATATCTGCAAAATATGCCGACGTCTTCTGTTTTTTCAACCTTTAAAGTGCAATACTCGTGAAAGAGCAAGAGCAAGGAATTGATTCCGTTGCACGCTGCACTGTAAGCGATCGCGGATTTGGCGGCGTCTCCTGTTGCAATATCAATGCGTAACCTTTTGATTCTAATAACCAGATATTTTCCAAGGTCGTTTAAAGCGGGAAGAAGGACATTCTCAAAAACTTCTCTGTAAAACGAAAGCATTTCGAAAAAACTATCTTTTTCTTCGGAAGTTTTTACTTTACTCGCTTTATGGGAAGTCTCGGCGGATTTTTTCTTATTTTTATTGCTTTTTTTCACATTTTTGTTCTTTTTTTCAGGATAAATACTGTATGAAAAAAAGAACAGTTTTACCTTGATCGAGACTTCGTTATCGTATGAAAGGCAAATTTGTACGGGCAGAAAAAGAAAGCCACACAAGAGTAGCAGAAGAGTCAATACGACTGATAAGAAAATTGACCATCCAACCATTCGTTGCTCTCCTTTCGTTATATTTTAGGCGATCCTTACTGATCTAACGGAGTCGTTTCTTCAAAGGTCATCTGTGTAGGAGATTCCGGCGCAGATGACAGTGGAGAAGCGGAAAGCGGAAGTTCTGACAAGTTCTTTAGTCCAAATACGCGCAGAAATTCTTCTGTTGTGCCGTACAAAATAGGTTTTCCGGGTGCATCCAAGCGTCCTTTCGGCTCGATAAGTTGTTTGTCGCAAAGTGTACCGATCGCCCAAGAGCAATCAACGCCCCTTACTTTTTCCACGTAAGCTTTGGTAACCGGTTGATTGTATGCAATAATTGCAAGAGCTTCCAAACAGGAATTTGACAGTTTACCGGAGGAACGGATGCCCATTGCCGCGCGAACAACATCTTTATACTGCTCTTTGGAACAGAGTTGACAGCAATGATCGGTCACTGTCATCATGATGCCCCTTCGCGTGCAATTATATTCTTTGGCGAATTCTTCGGCAAAATATCTGACGTCTTGTTCGGACATTGAGAATGTTTCTGCAAGTTTTTCAAAGGACACAGGATAACCTGCGGCAAAGAGAACTGCCTCGAATGCCTCCTTAAGACAGTCTCCCTCAAAGGTTTCAAAGGTCTGTTGTGAATTTGTTTCGTTCATAGTTGATCTCCAATATCGGATTTTCAGGGTCATCGATTCTGATCAACAGAATTCTGCGTCTGATCAGTTGAAGCATGGCAATGAAGGTAGCTACGATATCAGAGCGCGTTTCATTATGCAAGATCAGTTCTTCAAAAGAAGTTGGACCGTTTTTCAGCATATACCGAAGTATGGAAAATGTTTTTTCATGGATTGGAGTCACTTTCCTCGTTGCAATGGTTTGAAGTGTCTTTTCCGGCTCGTCTGTGTGCGCGATCTCCATCAATTTTTTTCTTTTCTCGATGCGTTCAAAAGCTGCAAAGAGATAGTCGAGTTCTTGTGGAGCGACAAAGGTCTTGTCAACGTCGATCTCTTCACTTTCCTTTGCCATTCTGCCGCTATAGCGCTGATAGAGCAGAGAAAGGTCTTTGGCAGCTTCCTTTGCAAGTTTGTAATCCATGAGGTCTTGCACAAGCTGCGCACGCGGGTCGGGTGCAGACGGATTGCTATCAGGAAGAAGCATCTTACTTTTGATCAGCATCAATTCCGCTGCCATTGCAATGAAATCTCCGGCGACATCGGGATCGACACATTGCAGTTCCGAAACATATTCCATATACTGATCGAGAATCAGTGCGATCGGAATATCGAGAATATCGACTTTATTCCTTGAAATAAGTTTTAAAAGCAGATCGAGTGGACCTTCAAAGACCTCCAATTTATACTGCGGTTCTACCGAATCATTGAAACTGATCGACTTTTCTTTGATCGTAATGTTTTCATTCATAGAATAAGGATCCAGAAGCAAGACGAGAATACAAGGTTGATAAATATGCTGAATATCAGGTCAAAAATGCCACCGAACAGATAGAAAAGGATCAAAAATCCAATCATAATGAACCGTTCATAGCGCATGATCCCGAAGTAGAATTTATCCGGCAAGAAAGCAAACGCGAGTCTTGAACCGTCAAACGGCGGGATGGGAATCATGTTGAACAACGCCAGTACAAAATTCAGAGTTGCATAAATATAGCAGAGATACAGCAGCAGACCGACAACCTTATCAACCGACTCTCCGTTAAAGATCATATTTAGAAACGTACCGTAACATCCGGTATCGGAAATACTCAGTGCCACATCGGCAGATTGTCTGCCGAAATATAAACGCATTCCGATAAACATGGCGAATGTTCCGATCAATGCTTGCAAAAGATTGGATATCGGTCCCGCAATAGCCGTCAAAGCCATATCTCTTTTCGGTTTTTTAAAATATCGGGTGTTGATCGGTACCGGATTGGCCCAACCGACTCCGAAAATCAGCATAGAAAGCGCGCCGATCGGATGTATGTGTTTCAACGGATTCAGAGTAATGCGCCCCAAATTTTTTGCAGTGGGATCGCCGAGTTTGTTTGCTATCCAACCATGCGCCGCTTCGTGGATAGAAAGTGCCAATAGGATCGCCGGAATACGCAAGAGTAAGGTAATGAGCGCGTACATCGTCCCGGTTTCATCACCGATATAGGACAACAAATTAAAAATCATGAATATACCTCATTTACTTTTCGACAGCCGAGAAAATTACTTTTCTGATTTCCTCCGCAGCAGTGGGTTTTAATGCGGAAAAGGGAATGATGGGCGTTCTTTCTGCGATCAACGGATGTGTAGTGAGCGCTCCCAACATTTTGGTAAACTCCGTTTTGTTGAGTTTATCTGATTTTGTTGCAACAATGATATAGGGAATGCCGGTCTCGTTTAAAAAGGACAGCATCATATTATCATCTGTGGTTGGACCCGTCTTCATATCAATAAGTTGAACTACAAGATCCGGATATCCGCCGCGTAAATAACCGTCAACAAGAGCGGACCACTTGTTTTGTTCTTCGGCTGAACGCTTGGCAAACCCATAACCCGGCAGGTCAACAAGATAAAATTTCTGATCAATACTGTAAAAGTTGATCGTGATCGTCTTTCCCGGAGCGGAAGATACACGCGCCAAACTCTTTCTGTTCAGCAGTGCATTGATCAAACTGCTTTTTCCAACATTGGAGCGCCCCGAAAAGGCAACCTGTGCCAATGTGTCTTTCGGAAACTGCGTGGAAAAACCTGCCGACATAGTCAGTGTCACATGATTGAGATTCGGTTTCATAGAAAATCGCTCCTTTTATTCTTGGAAGTCAGACAAGTGCGTTTGCAATGACTTCGTTGACTGTTTTACAGTACTTGAATTCTATGTGTTCTATGACTTCCTTGTCAATATCAGGAAGATCTTTTCGGTTGCCTTCCGGAAGAATGACAGTATGTACGCCCGCTTTATATGCAGCCATCGTCTTTTCCCGAAGTCCGCCGATCGGCAGAACTCTACCATGCAGAGTGATCTCTCCTGTCATGGCGATATCATTTTTTACCGGTCTGCCTGTAAATTCACTGACCAACGCCGTATAGATTGCACAGCCCGCTGAAGGACCATCCTTTGGCGTTGCGCCCTCCGGAAAGTGAATATGTACATCTTTATTTTTAAAGGATTCTTCAGAAACGCCTAACGTATCTGCATTGGAACGCAAACACGAAAGGGCAATGTGGGTCGACTCACTCATAACTTTGCCGATGTTTCCGGTACATTCGGTTTTACCCTGTCCGGGCATGGAGATCGCCTCTACCCTAAGTAGTTCTCCGCCTGCTTCTGTCCAAGCAAGACCGTTGACAACTCCCTGTAAATTTTCGTCATAAACCTTTTCGGAAACTGTTTTTTCATGTCCGAGGTAATCCACGAGATTTCTGACTGTAATCGTTTGGTAGGAAATACCGTTTTCGACAATGTTTCTTGTTGCTTTTCTGCACACTGCGGCAATAGAACGCTCAAGATTTCTCACGCCCGCTTCGTGCGTGTAAGAGGAAACGATCATATCAATGGCGGCATCGCTGAATTTTAACTGTTTTGCGGTCAAACCGTGTTTTTTGCGTTCTTTTGGAATTAGATGCTTTTTGGCGATCTCTTTCTTTTCTTCAGCAGTATAGGAAGACAACTGGATGATCTCCATACGGTCGATCAGCGCCGGAGCTACGCCGTCAAGAGAGTTCGCAGTGGCAATGAATATACAATTTGAAAGGTCGAAGGGAAGTTCAACAAAATGATCTCTGAAGGTTTTGTTTTGTTCTGCATCCAACACCTCTAGCATTGCAGAAGCGGGGTCGCCCCTGCCGTCGGAAGCCATTTTATCAATTTCATCGAGAAGGATCAACGGATTATTGCTCTTTGCCTGTATTAAAGCGGTAATGATCCGTCCGGGCATAGAGGCAACGTAGGTCTTTCTGTGACCTCGGATATCCGCTTCGTCACGTACACCGCCAAGTGAAATACGGACATACTTGCGATTTAGGGCAGTTGCAAGAGAAGTGGCGATTGAAGTCTTACCGACACCCGGAGGCCCCACAAGACAGAGCGTTCTGTTTTTTAGTTCCGGATTTAACTGTCTCGCGGCAACAAACTCGAGAATGCGATCTTTCACTTTCTGTAAACCGTAATGATCTTTTTCAAGAATTTCTGAAGCACGTTTGACATCCGGCTTTTCAATATCGGAATTGTTAAACGGAATCTCTAAAACGGTATCAAGATAGTTTCTTTGAACCGCTGCTTCTGCGGAAGAAAAAGGAGATTTCGCAAGTTTATTCAGCTCTTTGATCAGTTTCTCTTCTATCTCGGAAGGGAAGTGGGCTGACAGGATCTTGTTACGGTATTCTGTAAGTTCTTCATCATCCTCTTCGTCCATTCCGAGTTCTTCCTTCAAAACTTTTAACTGCTCTTTGAGATAGTATTCACGCTGATTTTCGTCAAGCGCATCACGAACTTTCCGATGAATACGAAGATCCTCTTTTAATAATGGGATTTCCTCCTCCATGGCGTTATTGACTGCTTTTAAACGATCCAAGGCGTCAAACTCTTCAAGAACACTCATTTTGTGTTCTGTACTCATTAAAAGTGTCAAGGCAATACTATCAGCAAATGAGCCGGGCGTTTCTGACTGTAGAAGCGTCTTTCTCATCTCGTTTTGATTCCCCGGTATCAGTTTGAGCATCTCGCCCATCAGGGAAATCATACGCTTATATTCCTCCGTTTCTTTCAAGGTGGGATCATCATTCAGCGTTTCTATCGGGCATACGGAAGCAAAATCGCCATCTTCCGAAAGGGAATAGAATGCGGCTCTGTCCGTCACTTGCAGAGTGACGACCATCCCCCCTTGTCGATGTGCAATTTCTTCGATCACAGCAAGGCATCCAAATGGGTTGAAGTCTATGTCTTGATAAGGCGGAATTTTTTCAGGATCGTAAAGCGTTGCCAAAAAGACCTTATTGTCATATTGTTTGTCACTTGCAAGCAAAATAGCATTCAAGTCATGCGGATAACGCAATTCCAGTTTGATGGGGGAAGACGGAAAAGCAACGATCCCTCTTAATGCAAGCACGGGAACATTGCAGGTTTCATTGGTAGTAGATGGTAGCATGAAATTCTATAACCTCTTTTTGCCGAGCATTCGGCGTATTTTATAAATTTTATGTAATTACTCCTCCGATATTGCTTTCTTTGATGAGAAATAATACTTCGGATGTCGTATTCATTTTATTATATCACAATCTGCGCTGTATTTCAAACATTTTTTCAAAATAATTCGAAAAAAATACACTTTTTGCTTGCTTGCGTGTAATAAAATAAAAAAATCTACGGATTTACGGAAAATCGGTTGCATTTCGTGCGCAAAAGTGTTATACTGTTTCGGAAGCTTTTACTATTCGGAGGAATTAAAATGAACAGCAAGGAAAAAAAAGTGACCGATATCCTTCTGCATACCGTTCTGTCGATTATGCTGTTTTTACTGTTGATCGCTATTTCTGTTTTTGCGACGCTTGCCTTTCGTCCGCTGTACTACTTTGACATTGATTTTTTAAACATTCAAGAAGAAGCGGAGGAATGGGGGGTCTATCTCACCAAAGAGGAGATCAAAAACAACTATGATGCACTCATTGATTATAATCTCCCGTTGACCGACGGAAAACTGGTTTTTCCGGATCTAAAGCAGTCTGAAAGTGGGGAGAGCCATTTTGCGGAAGTAAAAGATATTTTTGATATTTTCAAGTATATGGCAATTGTACTATTGCCGCTTTGCGGGGCAGGGATATATTATCTTCATAAGGTAAAAAAGCAAAAACTGTATCTCCTTGAAACAGGGATTATTACAGTGGCACTTCCTGTTGTGATCGGTTCACTTATTGCACTCAACTGGGAAAATGTGTTTTTCATTTTTCATAAACTCGTTTTCAATAATAACGACTGGATCTACGATCCGTATACCGATCCGATCATTACCATCCTGCCAAGTGAATTCTTTATGCACTGCGCCGTAATGATCGTCACATTGGTACTGTTCGGCGGAGTGATCTGCACTCTTCTTTGGTTTGTGCTCGGTAAACGCAAAAAAGAAATTTCCGACACTTAAACCAATATCTAAAAAACAATGAAAGAACCGATACGGAACCTCTCAGTTCACATTTAAACTGCTTTTGCTGAGGATTTCTCTGTCTGTTTCTTCAATAACCGACTGATCGGCGGCGATGATATAGAAGAAAATGCTGACATTTTGAGAAGGAAAATATTGTCCGTACATTCTTGCTTTCAGTTCTACAGGAGCAAGTTCGTTTTCCACATCAAAAGCGGGAATGCCGTATTGCAGATAAGACTGCACGAAATTGTTGTTTTGATGGGCGCACCCGTTGACCGTGACGGTTGCATCCGCTTTGTACCAACCAGACTTTTCAAGATAGGATACATCTTTTTCTACCGATTTGACGGTAAAGTCAAATACGGCATTTTCTCTTGTCAATCCAAAGTCAGACAGCACCAAATTCCAAAAATCATATTTTGCAACTGTCGCAATTTCATCTTCATTCAGATCTATGATTTTGTTTCGGTCATCCGTTAAGAAACCGTAGGGACTTCCGTTTTCGTTTCTCACGAGATATGCGCCGTAGAAACTGCTGTAATAATCGGAGTTTTCGTCATACAACATCGAACAACCTTTTAGTGGATTAAATGCAGGGAAGTTATAGAGAATCGTTAAAGTCGTATCTTGTCCGATATCATATCCGAATCCTTCACCGGGGACAAATGTCATGACAAAGGGAAACCAATCTTTTTGAAAGGTGGACCAGCCGCCGGGAATATGAATATCGATTTCTTCTGCTGTTAAACCATCCTTTTCACAAATCGAACTGTATACGGACATTACACCCATATTGATAAACAGTTTGAACGGCGGCATCATAACAAACAAAGTGATTGCCAGTATAACAGAAGTAACAACGATCAGAATTTTATCTGCTTTTTTCATAACAATCCTTTCAAAAGTGGCTACGGCATCTTGCCGTAGCCACTTTTCGTGAAATTAAACTGTATGGATCTTGACTTTTTCGTCAGCTGTACCCTTATCAATCCCCAGTTTTGCAGCAGTTCTGTTATCAAAGAACTTTGTCGCAACCTGTTCAAACAGAGCGTAAGACAAAACATCTTCTTCCTGTTCGGTATAAGGAGCGGCCTTCTTTTTAAGGTCTTCCAATTCAGGTTTCAGAAGATCGGCAGGACGGCAGGTGATCGGTTCTTCATCGCCGAGAATCTTTTTCTGGAACGCAGGGTCGATCGGAACAGCGGTTCTGCCGTATTCGCCGCGGATCAGCGCTTTGAATTCCTTAGTCACTGACTTGTATCTCTCGCCGTAAATAACATTCATCACGGCTTGTGTACCAACGATCTGTGAGGAAGGCGTTACGAGCGGAGGATATCCTGCATCTGCGCGGACTCTCGGAACTTCTTCAAGACATTCGGTCAGTTTATCAGATTTGCCCATCTGTTTTAACTGCGAAATGAGGTTTGACAGCATTCCGCCGGGAACCTGATAGAGCAGAGCATTGACATTGACAGCAAGTACCTTTGGATCCAACAATCCGGACTTGATATACTTCTCACGCAGTTGAGAGAAATACTTTGATACGACATCAAGTTTTTCAAGATCAAGACCGGTATCGTAAGGAGTGCCCTGCAATGCCGCAACGATCGGCTCTGTAGGCGGCTGAGAAGTCCCCATTGAAAGAGGGGAAATAGCGGTATCAACAATATCAACACCGGCTTCAATTGCCTTTAGAGCAGTCATGGAAGCAAGACCTGCAGTATAGTGCGTATGCAGTTCGAGGGGCAAGTCGGGGAATGCCTCTTTGATCGCTTTGGTCAGAACTTCTGCGTCATACGGTTTCAAAAGTCCTGCCATATCTTTGATGCAGATTGAATTTACACCCATATCAACTAACTGCTTTGTGTAGTTTACATAGTAGTCAGTGGTGTAAACCGGTCCTGTGGTATAGGAGATTGCTACCTGAACATGTCCGCCCTCCTTGTTGGTCGCTTTTACTGCCGTTTCAAGGTTTCTAGGGTCATTGAGCGCGTCAAAAATTCGAATGATATCTATACCGTTTGCAAGAGATTTTTGAACGAAGTATTCTACAACATCATCCGAATAATGACGGTAGCCGAGAATATTCTGTCCACGGAACAGCATCTGTAATTTTGTATTCTTGACTTCTGAACGGATCTTGCGCAGTCTTTCCCACGGATCCTCGTTTAAATATCGCAGGCATGAGTCAAA
>CAZUWA010000023.1:0-26305 GCA_964623895.1 uncultured Lachnospiraceae bacterium
ACTGAGTGCTCTTGGAGCTTGTGTCCGATACCGGGAATGTAGGTTGTCGCTTCAAGGCCGTTGGTAAGGCGAACTCTGGCGATCTTTCTCATTGCGGAGTTCGGCTTTTTCGGAGTGGTTACCGAAACCTTGGTGCAAACGCCTCTTTTTTGGGGAGAGCTCTGGTTAGTTGCAACGTTCTTCTTGGAGTTGAATCCATACTGCAGAACGGGCGCTTTCGACTTGTAAACTCTCTGCTGTCTGCCCTGTTTGACCAGTTGGTTAAATGTAGGCATACTGTTCCTCCTTTTTCTCAAAGTAATGTAAATATACACGATCTGCAAACAAAGTTTGTCTGTGTGGAGGCACAAAACCCCTTCTTCTACAGATACTGTGTAATTATACCATCATTTTTTTTGCTTGTCAAGGTATTTTTGATTTTTTCTCTTTCTTTTGCGATTTTTTCCTCTTTCCACAACTTTTATGCGAGCCTGTTTTCCTTTCATTCGCAAAAAAACACAAAAAGCAACCGGGACTGCCAAAAGCATCCGTTTTCTTGACAGCCCCGTATTATTTCAAGCAAAGCCTCTCTCTACTCATCAGTCTTCTTCCCTCTTCAAGACAGGAGAAGTCACCTCAAAGGAGTAAGTATGGACCTCTTTGGAGATCTGCCCCGTCGTGCGAGAAAGATCATAGGTCGTTCCGTTATATCCGTAAATGCCGGTACTGTGGAAATAGTAGCCGGTATATTCTTTTGCGTCAATACCCAAAAGTTCTGAAACGGTAACAAAGCGATACCCCTGCTCTTTCAACGTCTTGTAGATCATTTCGAAGGCCATAACACTGGTCTTGTGACAGTCATGCATCAAAACGATATCGCCGGAGCGGAAGCGTAAGATGTTTTTTTCATATACCGTCTGCGCCGTCTCTTCCGCTGTCAGTTTGCCGTTGCGCCAGTCGTTTGCGTATAGCCAGTCCTGCGTGTCGATCGACCAGTGGACGATGGTATAGCCGTAGTTTCTGCTCCTGACAAAGGCGCCCCCGGGCGGACGAAGCAACCAAGGTTTCTCGCCGGTGATCGACATAACCTTTTCTTCGATCTTCAGAAGCTGCTCTGCGATCAACGATTCATCTGCACTTTGCTTCTTGCTTTCGTAATACAGATTCTTATGGTCGTAGGTGTGGATGCCGATCTCGTGACCTTCATCATAGGCACGCTTGATATATTTCTCATAGCCCACACCGTACGCCCCCTCCTCCATCATATAGCCATTGACAAAGAAGGTTACGTGATCTCCCTCCTCAAAGATATCGAGCAGTGTTTTCGTCCAATAGTCCGGTCCGTCATCAAAGGTGAATGCGATAATTTTTTCTTCCGGATAGAACGGTTCGTACGAAAGATTTTCATTGGTAACATATTGACCATTAACGATCGTCGGGAATGTCGGATCTATCGTCGGATCTATCGTCGGATCTATCGTCGGATCTGCCGTCGGATCTACCGTCGGATCTGCCGTCGGTTCTACTGTCGGTTCTACTGTCGGTTCTACTGTCGGTTCTACTGTCGGATCAGACGTCGGATCCACTGTCCGATCAGACGTTGGTATCGAAGGTGACGTTGAAGAAGACACCGGTACGGAGACAGATGTCGAACTACTTCCGCTCGGCACCGATACAGAGTCGGAACCTGTTGTGATTTTCACCTTGTTCGCACATGCGCACAAAAGTAACATAACCGAAAGCAACAAAGCAAACATTCTAACCATATTGTTCATTATTTATCCAAACTCCTTGTACATATTCCTTAAACTCTCGTCAGTCGCATGACCAATCGATCGAGCACCGTGTAATTGTTGATCCCGCTTGATTTGATCTTCTCGTCCGCTTCTATACAAAGTGCCATCGCTTTGGAAAGTCTTGACACGGAGCGGCTTGCGATCGCATCCCGATATTTTTCCACACGATAAACATGAATATTCATCGTTTTGGAGATTTCATCATTGCGCATTCCCGATTCCGCAAAAGTTTTGACCGCAAGCATGCCGGAAAGGGTGTCCACCACCCCACCGAGAATGATCTCCGGCCTGTCTCTGCGCAATTTCATCTCCGAAAGGAGCCGAAGCGCCTGCTCACTGCGTCCCGCCAAAAGAGCATCAGTAAAATCAAAAGCGCCACTGATATTTTTTCCGCAACAAACATAACGGATATCAACCTCGTTCACTTCCGTGCGTCCCTTTGAAAGAGTGTACATGGTCAGTTTATCGATCTCATTTGCAAGGGTAAACATATCCTTCGAACAAAAATCGATCAGCGCCGCCGCCGTTGCCTTTTTACACAAAATACCGTCTGCAAGAAAATGCTTGCAGACCCATGCGTTCAACCCTGCCGTGCTCTCATACGGAAATTCGACCGGCGTGATGACTGCAGACAGCTTTTTGTATGCCGCCGAAGGACTTTTCGGAAGCCTTCCGGCATCAAACTCATCCGGCGTGGCATATAAAACCAAAATGCACTCCGGATAATCGGACAACTCAGACAAAAGTATGCAAAGATCGTCAAGATCAGAGGGAGAAAGTCCGCTATAATCCAGCGAATGCAGTTCCACCAGTTTTTTCTCCGCAAACATCGGCAACGCCCCGATCTCCTCGGCGAGCGCCGTCATCCATCCGCTTTTTTCAGCAGTCATTTTAACATGGTTAAAGGGATCATCCTCTTCCCCGACAATGCCGCGCCGCAATGCTTGCAAGCAACGCTGTTTGGTATATTCCTCTTCCCCAAAAAAGAGAAATCCGCCTGTCACAAAGCCGTTTTTTATTGTTCTTTGAAGATCTTTTGCAGTCATAACGGTTCCTTCTGATCTTTAAATACAGTCGGGCTCTTCCGCCCATTCGAAAAGCAGTATATTTTTCACATTTTCTCCCGAAAGATCCATAGTATACACCACCTCCAAACGTCCGTCTTCTGCAACGAGGCAGTGTGTGCTGACCATCACCGGCGAAAAGAAAGGACCGATTGCATATCTTCCCGGAACATCTTCTCCCACCTTGAAACGCAACACCGTCCCATCCGTACGCTGTACCGTCAGTCGGTCGCCGTGATACAATAAAGAAATCGTCACATCTTCCGCATTATACTTGATAAGGAAACCTTTTTGGAGGTTACGCAATTCGGCAAGATACAGAAATCGGCTTTTTTCACCATCATTCATCGCCGTAAGTGTTAATCTGATATTTTTCATCTGAAATAATAGTAAAAGTATACAAACCCGACACTCAGTGCCAGTTGCATAGCAAGGATCAGCGGAATGCCAATCATAAATTTTTTATGTTTCGTTTTGTGGCGAATGATCAGCATCGTCAACAGCATTGTCGCACTTCCGCCGATCACGGAAAGAAAAAGCAAGACCGTCTCAGGTACACGGTGGCGCGGCAGAGCCTTTGCCGCGATCTTATCATACACACACACGCCAATCGCCACGATTGAAACAGTCGCCAAATACAAAAGCGCCGTCATGATCCGACACACACGACCGTAAAGTCGGAATCTTTATTCCAGTCAAAGCCGCATTTCACATTGCTCCACGCTTCCTTGCTACCCTGATAGATCAGTTTCTTCAGATCCGTACAATGCGCAAATCCGCTTCCGCCGATCTCCGTCAGACTTGTAGGGAGCGTCAGTTCGGCAATACCGATACAGCCGTAAAACGCCCGATCTGCGATCGATATGATCCCACTGTCAAGTGGAATAACAGCGTGGTTTCCCGCCTTAATCAATTTCCGTTGCAAGAGGTCAATGAGACAATTGCCTTCGGCTTTATAGCGTTTGTTCCCGGATGCCACAGTAATACTGTCAAAATTGCACCCGGAAAACGCGCTTACAGATATCGTACCGGTAAAACTTGCGGGGAGCCGCAGTTCCTTTAAACTCGTACATTCCTCAAATGCCCTCGCTTCCATGGCGAAAATGCCCTCATGCAAACTCAGTGTACTCAGGCTTCGACAATGCTGAAAAACCCCCTCCGTCAAGACCGTGATGCCCACAGGCAAAACAACAGACCTCAGTTCTCCGCAAAAGGCAAACGCATACCGTTCGATACTGACAAGCGATGCGGGCAGATCTATGGTCCGAAGCGCAGTGCAGTGCGAAAAAGCAAACGATCCGACCGTCTTCATGCCGTCCGGCAGGGTGATGGAAGTCAGCGAAGTGCAACCTTGAAAGGTCGCGGTCGGCAATTTTTCGAGTTTTGCCTCAAAAGTCACCTTTTCAAGATCTGTACACCCACTGAAAACGCCCGTTCCGAGCGAAGTGATACAGGAAGGGAGCGTAAATTCCTTCAATCCCGCACATCCGGAAAATGCCTCCGATGCCAACGCTGTGACACCCTTTTTCGGGATCACGCTGTTTCGACAGCCAAGGATCAGTACAGCATCTTCTTTGCGGATCAAACAGTCGGAAGAAACATAATACACCTCATTCCCCAATGCACAAGACAGAGAAGCAAGAGAAGAGCAAAAGGAAAATGCAGAAGAACCAATCGAGCAAACACTTGCCGGAATATCGACCGACTGAAGTGCAGAACAGCCGAGAAACGCACCGGTACCAATCACTTGCAAGCCTTCCGCAAAAGACACCGAGCGAATATGATAACATCCGGAAAAAGCATATGCACCGATCGACTCGATCTCTTTCGGTAAGATCACACTCTCGATCGTGCTTCTTCCGTAGAAAGCATAATTTTCGATCGCCTTCACCGGAAGCCCGTTATAACTGCTCGGAATAACCAACCGCGCAGGTGTGGGCTCTTCGATCCCCACAACGGTATAATAACCGCCCTCTTCATTCTTCAGAAAACGAAAAACGTCGGTATTCTCGCGGTTTCCGCTCAAGAAATTGAGCAACGCAGTAACGTCTCGAATGTCCACAATACCATCGCCGTCGATATCAAAACGCTCCTCGGCATTGTCAAGAGCAAGTACGTTCAACAGTTCCGTAACATCGGAAATGGTATTTTTTCCGTCGCCGTTGACATCCGCCATCTCATCGTACGATCCGGAAAAAGAAGATGATGTAACGCCGGTCGCTCCGATTTCGGAAGAAGGCGAAACGACCGGCGCGTTGTCCGTATCGGCAACAGAAAGAGAAGAAATCGTGCAACCACTAAAAAGCGTGACACTCAGTAAAAGCAAAATGATCGCAATCGGCTTGCTCTTCATACGAATCGTCCTCCCTTTACCGCAATATAAAAGTAAACTTATTTTAGCAAAAATCAACGTCGGTGTCAATATCTTAAACAAAAAAGGGACGCTAAAAAAGTTTCGACTTTCTTAATATTCCGTCAATCAACATAACCTTCCTGTCATGATATAAAACCATTCCGGAAGGTCGGCATCAAGGTCGGTAAATACTCCGTTCTCGGAAGAAGCGATTTGGCGGAACATCTCCGTGTTGTCATAAAAATAGGCAAAATCGCACAGGGGAAGCACCTCTGACAGCGCCTTCGGCATATTGGCATACCGCCTTCTGATCAATTCCTCCGGCACACCATGTCCACCGCGCTCCACCCGCCTTCTCACGCGTTCTATGGCAAGTTCCACTCCTTCCACACCGACGAAGTAGAGAATGATGCGGTAACCTAACCTTTTCGCTTCTGTAAGCTGGCGCTCGATCACCGCGCCGGGCAGAGTGGTCTCTTCATTGACCGTTTCCGCATTTTTCAAGTGTACCAGCATAGCGCGCAATGCCCGACATCCCGCACGTACTTGAACTACCGGATCTCGCCAGTCCCCTAACGCCATGGCGTTGTCATCTATACTCACGCGAATACCGAGGTCTGTCGTCTCTTTAATGGCACTGTAAAGGGAAGTCTTGCCCGCGCCGTTGATACCGGCAAAGACAAACAGTTTCTTTTCCCCAGGAAACATCACAACAGCACCTCGCCAATGATCTTTTCCTGTTCGATCTGCAACCGCAGATTCAGAAGCGAACGATAAAAGGCATGTTCTTCTCGCGTTTTTGCATCCCGAAGCAATTGCTCCAATTCCACGAAAGACGTGCGCTCAAAGCGTTCATACATTGTAAAATCGCCCGCTTCCAAACGTTTCTTCTCCGCTTTTTCAAAAGCTTCTTTCTCTTTCTTTGCGCGTTTTTCTACCTCAAGCTGTTCTTTTTTTGCCTTTTTATCCGCTTTCTTTTGCTCTTTTTCTCGTTTTTCCGCTTCCTTTTTGTCAAAAGCATGCACTGCCGCTTGAGACGGTGTCACCGATACAACCGTTTCCACATCGACAACGCTGTGCGGCAGTACCGGATCGCCCACGCACGGCTTGTTCTTCTCGGCACGATGCGCTTCTTTTTCTGCACGGCGCGCTTCTTTTTCTGCGCGCTTTGCTGATTTCTTCGCTTCGCGCGCCTCTTTTTCTGCCTGCTTGCGTGCAAGTTTTTCTTCTTTGGTCATCTTTTCCGCCATCTTGCCGCTCCTTTCGGTAGTCTTTTGCCTTCAGTATACCGCAAGTCCGAGACTTTGTCAAGAAAAAATCTTTTTCCACTTGACAAAGCTCGAAAAACATGATACAATTCCCACAGTAAAAGCGATGATGGAAAGAGTAGCATGCGTATAACGGTCAAGCGAGCTGCCGATGGTGAGAGGGCGGAGCGGACGCGTATGCGAAGAACATTCCGGAGCCGTCGAAGCGAACAAAGCGTACCGCTTTTGTAATAAAGCGAACTTTCAGTAGTTTCGGACGTGGCGGCACGTTACAGCCGATGGATATTCTTTCGGTATCCGAGAAAAGGCGGAGAGGACTCTTCGCAAAGCGGGTGGCACCGCGGAAAGATCATTTGTTTGAGATTTTCGCCCCGAAATTGCAAGCAAGCAGTTTCGGGGCGATATTTTTATATCGCAATTTATGTGAGGAGAGAAAAAAATGAAAAGAACGACCGTTAAAGAACTTTACACCGCGCCCGAAATGTTCGGAGGAAAAGTCATCACAATAGGCGGATGGTGCCGCAATCTGCGTGCAAGCAACGCATTCGGCTTTTTAGAACTCAATGACGGTTCTGCATTCAAAAACTTGCAGGTCGTTTTGGAAAGCGAAAAATTGGAAAACTACAAAGAGATCACAAGTCAGAACATCGGTGCGGCATTCGTTGCCACAGGCGAGTTGGTGCTCACCCCCGAAGCAAAACAGCCCTTCGAATTAAAAGCAACGGAAGTAAAAGTCGAAGGTAGCTCCACTCCCGATTATCCCCTGCAAAACAAACGCCATTCTTTTGAATTCTTGCGTACCATCGCGCACCTTCGTCCTCGTTCAAACACCTTTAATGCAGTATTCAGAGTGCGTTCGGAAGCGGCTTTTGCGCTACACAAGTTTTTCAATGAACAGGGCTTTGTCTATGTTCACACGCCGCTGATCACGGGCTCTGACTGCGAGGGCGCAGGCGAAATGTTCCGTGTCACTACACTGGATCCCAAAAATCCTCCGTTAAATGAAGACGGCAGCGTCGACTTCTCGAAGGATTTCTTCGGCAAGGCGACCAACCTAACTGTATCCGGACAGTTGAATGTCGAAACCTTTGCTATGGCATATTCGAAAGTATATACCTTCGGTCCGACCTTCCGCGCGGAAAACTCAAATACCCCCCGTCACGCGGCAGAATTTTGGATGATCGAGCCGGAGATCGCCTTTGCGGATCTTTCGGACGACATGGATCTTGCGGAAGCAATGCTAAAAAGCGTCATCAATCACCTGCTCGTCACTTGCGCAGATGAGTTGGCGTTCTTCAACCAATTTATTGACAAAGGACTGCTTGACAGACTCCACCATGTTGCAACCAGTGAATTTGTACGCGTCAGTTACACCACCGCCATCAAGATCTTGACCGAATCGGGCGAAAAATTCGACTATCCCATTTCATGGGGCAGCGACCTGCAGACTGAGCATGAGCGCTACTTAACCGAAAAGCATTTTGGCAAGCCCGTCTTTGTAACGGACTGGCCAAGAGATATCAAGGCGTTCTATATGAAGGTCAATCCGGACGGCAAGACTGTCGCGGCAGCGGATCTTTTGGTACCGGGCGTCGGAGAACTCGTCGGCGGCAGCCAAAGAGAAGAAGATATCAACGTTTTAAAGGAGCAGATCGAAAAATTCGGACTGCGTGAGGAAGATTACTCTTGGTATATGGACCTGCGCCGTTACGGCGGTACCAAACACGCCGGTTTCGGTCTTGGATTTGAAAGATTGATCATGTATGTGACAGGCATGTCCAACATCCGCGATGTTGAATGCTTCCCCAGAACGACCGGTTCCGCAGAGTTCTGAGAAAAACATCGCAATTTTTTCAAAAAACAAATAAAAACATTAAAATTTCGGCACGGCGATCTTTCGCCGTGCCGATCCGATTTTATCCGAATATTAAACACGTCTTTTCTTTCTTACAACCACTGCAATGCACACACCCGCGCCGATCAAAACAATCACACATAGAACTGTCACGCATGAAAGCACCGCAAAAAGTCGGACCGACTGTTTAGGCTCGATACAATTTTGTTCGGCGTAGAAGGTAATATGCTCGTAAATATCGGACTTGACCATATCCTTTCCAACCGTTGTGCGCCACAATCCGAACTCACGCGGACTGTACATACCGCTCTTGTTGACCGCTTTGCCAAATTCGCTCGCCTTAGTCACCGGTTCCTCTTCTGTGCCCAAAAGCCAGACCTTGTAGCGAGAAGAAAACTGGGAAATATGACATTTAAAGGCTTCCTGAGACACCTGATACGCCGTTTTTCCTCCAAAATAATCGAGCGGCTTGTCAAGTTCAAAGTCGATCTTGTTCTCTTTCCAAAGATGAAGATAGGTCTTAGGAACATCCCAAACACCGTATTTTTCTGCGGATTCGAGATAACGATCCTTCTTCGATGCCGCCAACACCGCATCCTTTAAAGTCTTGGCGTCAAGCATATGCGCGCCATGGCCGTATTCGCCATTCACATCATGACCGAGTACGATCTGTGGCTTATACTTTCGAAGCAATTCCACCTGCATGCCAACGATTCCGTCATAATCAAAGCCGTACGGCTTCCAAATTTCCAGTGCCTCTTCGGCACTTGCCGAACGTTTGATATCCGGTAATTCACCTACCACCGGATAACGGTCAAGCCCACAGGTATATAGACCGTTAAGCAATTCATGCGGTCTTGTATGAGTGTTCAGATGATTTGTAAAGTAACAGACCTGCACCTCCGCACCACGCGCAACCGCATCGGGGATCGTCCCGGCGAAGAACAATTGGTCGTCATCGGAATGTGCCACAGCGATCAGTAGATCCGCCACTCCTTCCGCAGGACGCCAAACCTGTACAAAATCAGGCACCTTCCCTTTTGAGAGGAGATAAATGTCAGCAATAGCAGTATTAGGCGCAAAAGAAATGTTCAGTTCTTTCACGCCATCCGCTTCGATCTTCTGATATTCATGAAGAAAAGCATACTGTCCGCATTGCTGTTCTTCTTCGAGGTAACGAACCGTCCAAGGAGCGGGGTCTCTATCGAATTTGATATACAGTCCTCCGATCTCCCACTCGGAAGAAATATTCAGTTCCGTCGAAGGGAGGGTAAGATAAGTCTGTTCCTTTCCGTCAAGCAAAATTTTCGGCATTGGCTCATCACCCAAGAAAAAAGTCGCTTGACTGTTGATGACTTCTCCCTGCGGAATACTGTCTTCGGCATCTACCCGCATCTGCGGCAAGAGGAACAAAATCGTCAAAACGACCGGCAAAAGAAGGCAAAAGAAATAAATGCGTTTTTTCATCATGACCCCCAACATTTGATCCTGACGGCATTGTACCTCGTATCTGCCGAAAAGTCAAGGGCTTCGGAATATATTTCACAACTCAAACTTTCCTCGTTTAGTCCGTCAGTTCCGACAATTTCGGCGGTGGGTCTGCCACTAACGGTGCCGGCTCGTTCTTCAGGCAAAATATATCGTCTGTCTCTGCCGGTGTACCGGACAACAGCCAGTCCAACCCACTTTGCCGTCCATTCGCCCCAAAGAGAAAGAAAACAACAGTATAAATCAAAAGAAAAGCACAGACAGTCGCCCCGATCAATTGTAGAACACGACGATACCACTTAAAAAAAGTTTCCATAAAACATCGCCCCCTTCGACCCGTTTTCAAGTATATTCCTTCCGCAAAAAAACTTTCCTGTTTTCAAAAAATGCTCTTGACAATTTCTTTTTTTTGATGTAAAATGTGCTCACCGCATGAATCAGGGGTGCCCAAAAGGCTGAGATGACCGTTCGGTCGAACCCTTAACCTGATACGGATAATACCGGCGTAGGGAGATTTGTAGCAGAGAGAGAGTTTACCTCTTTAAAATAATGCCGCAGATCGTAAAATCGTCTGCGGAATTTTATTTTTAGGAGGTACCTATGCGTACAAAACAATCAAAAATCTATATTTTGGCGGAATCCGCCATCATGTTGGCGCTCGCCACAGTATTGAGCCTTCTGAAATTGGCAAAACTGCCTTATGGCGGCTCGATCACTTTGGCCTCCATGCTACCCGTCGCATTGATCGCCTACAGACACGGTATCGTTTGGGGGATCTCCTCCGCGTTTGTGTATGGTGTGATCCAACAACTTTTAGGGTTAAGCAATCTCAGTCATTTTACGTCTCCCGTATCGATCGTTGCAATCATCCTGCTCGATTACATCGTCGCCTTTGCGGTAATAGGACTTGCCGGTATATTTAAAAAAATCATCAAAAATCAAAGTATATCACTTGCCGCAGGATGTTTCCTTGCGTGCTTACTGCGCTACATCTGTCATGTCATTTCCGGCGCCACGGTCTGGGCAGGCATTTCCATCCCCACCGCCGCCGCACTCGGCTACTCATTTATTTACAACGCCACTTACATGATCCCCGAAACAATCGTTTTGGTTTTGACCGCATACTATCTCGGAGACGCTGTTGACTTTTCCGAAAAAATGCCCAAAAGAACAGTTCACACCTCCAAACCTGCATCTGACATTCTGCGTGTAACAGCCGGTGGCGCACTGCTTGCCGGAATCATTTACGATACCGTTACCGTTTTCGGATTGTTGCAAGACGGTGAAACGGGCGAATTTGACTTCACAGCGCTGTCTCGCATGAGTTCCGGTACACAGACCGCACTTTTCATCGTTTCCGGTGTGACAATCCTGATTTTTGTCATCCTGTTGGCGATCTCCACACATCTCCAAGAGAAGGATTGATCCCCAAAAGGTTCCGTAATCAAAAAAATCACGCGCATTTTCAAGAAAGGAAGAAAATCATGCCTGTCTGTCATCTCGTCTCAGCCGGTGACTTCGCACCGGAGTATTTTCATCCCGAAAAAGAGGATCTCGTCATCGCGTGCGATGGTGGGCTGTCGCACCTACTCGCCCTTAAATACAGTCCCGATCTGCTTGTAGGCGACTTTGATTCCTTTGAAGGTACACTTTCCGAAGACATCCCTACCCTGAGGTTGCCAAAGGAAAAAGACGACACCGACACGCTCTATGCCCTACGGTTGGGACTGAGGCGCGGCTATACCCGTTTTGCCCTTCACGGATGCCTTGGCGGAAAACGGCTCTCGCATACCGTGGCAAATCTACAATCGCTCACATTTTTGCAAAAAAACGGAGCAGATGGCGTGATTTACGGAAAAAGCACCCTTGTTTATCTTTTAAAAAACAGCAAAATGTCCTTTGACAAGCATCGTATCGGCTACCTCTCCGTTTTTGCCCTCTCCTCTACTGCGCAGGTCAAATTGATCGGATTAAAATATCCGTTTGACGGCATTCTCTCTTCCGATATGCCCATAGGAGCGAGCAATGAATTCATCGGCAACGCCGCAGAGATTGAAGTGCTCCGCGGAAGCGTTGCGATAATTCTTGAAAACGAAGTTTAAAAAATGCTGTAACGGAATTTGCATTCTTGTTACAGCATTTTTCTATCAAAACAACATTCTTGTTTCCCTTGACGCTAAAAACAACCTCAAAAAAGGGACTGCGTTTGCAATCCCTTTTTTTGAGGTTGTTATTTGATTTCCACCATTGATTCATCCCACATTTCGGGGGCTTCATAGCCCAACAGCGTTACCGCGGTAGCGGCGACATTGGACAAACCGAACTTCTTTTCGGGATCCGCCTTCAACGTATAACTGTCTGCGTAGAAATTGTCATAAATGATAAACGGAACAGGGTTGAGCGTGTGGCTGGTCTTTGCCTTCGGCTTGCCATCTTTTGATAGCTTCGGCGCACCGGTCTTTTTGTCAATCTCATACATCTCATCTGCATTACCATGATCCGCCGTGATGAGCGCCACACCGCCCACCTCATCAATGACCGGCAGGATGCGCGCAAGTTCAAGATCCAACGCTTCCATCGAAATACGTGTTGCTTCAAGAGAGCCGGTATGTCCGACCATGTCGCCGTTCGGGAAGTTGCAACGGATGACCTTATATTTGCCGCTACGGATCATCTTAATAAGCTCATCAGTGATCTCCGCACATTTCATCCAAGGACGCTGTTCAAACGGCACGACATCGGAAGGAATTTCCACATAGGTCTCCAGTTCCTCGTTAAATTTACCGGAACGGTTACCGTTCCAGAAATAGGTCACATGTCCGTATTTCTGCGTCTCGGAAATAGCAGCCTGCGCAATGCCGGTCTCTGCCAGATATTCGCCCATGGTATTAGTGATCTCCGGAGGATTAACAAGATATCTTGACGGGATATGCGCGTCACCATCATATTCCAACATACCCGCATAACGAACCTTGGGATAACGCACCCTGTCAAATTTGTCAAAACCCTCTGCAACGTCGAATGCTTTAGAGATCTCGATTGCTCTGTCCCCTCTGAAATTAAAGAAGATCACACTGTCACCATCTTCAATTGTACCAACAGGCTTACCCTCCTCTGCGATTACAAATCCGGGTAGATCCTGGTCGATGACTTTGTATTCCGCTCTGTATGTTTCGATGGCTTCTTTTGCGGACGCAAATTGTCTGCCCTCACCCAAAACATGGATTTTCCAACCTTTTTCCACCATTGCCCAATTTGCTTCATAGCGATCCATGGTGATCTGCATTCTGCCGCCGCCGGATGCGATCCTGATATCAAAATCAACATCTCTCAAGCCTGCCAAGAAAGTTTCGAACGGCTCTACATACTCTAATGCGGAAGTTTCGCCCACATCTCTGCCGTCAAGCAAAATGTGCACGCGCACCTTTTTGACGCCTTCTTTTTTTGCCTCAACAATCATCGCCTTCAAATGGTCGATATGTGAATGCACATTACCGTCAGAGAACAGTCCCAAAAAATGGAGCGTGCCGCTCTCTTTGACCCCGTCCGTAAGATATTTCCAACTTGCGCTTTCGAACATTTTGCCGCTTTCGATCGAAGCTGATACCAGTTTCGCTCCCTGTGCAAAGACCTGACCGGAACCGAGCGCATTGTGCCCGACCTCGGAGTTGCCCATATCGTCATCTGTCGGCAGTCCCACCGCCGTGCCGTGCGCACGCAGAGTGCACATCGGATAATTGGCAATCAATCTGTCAAGAGTGGGGGTGTTTGCAAGAGATACGGCATTTCCTGTGCCGGCAGGAGCTACCCCGACGCCGTCCATTACGATCGTCACAACCGGACCTTTTACTCCGGCAAAGCCGGATTTTTTCAGTTGATGGTTCATTCTCTATTCTCCTTATTTTGATCTTAACGCATTTTCGCTTTAGTATAGCACATTTTAAAGAAAATTCCAAGTGTTTTTTTAAAAAAATCCCTTCGAAATGCCATTTTCTTCTTTTCAACTGAAGGAAAACGAAAAAATCCGAAAAAAAGTCATAAAGACATCCAAAGCAGAACCACCGAAAAAGGAAGATCAAAAAAATTTCAAAAAGCCCTTGAATATTGCCTTTAAATTTGCTATAATGATTTTTGTATGGAATTTAAGAAAAGAAAGGCGGGATATCAAGTGAACAGCACGCCCATTTCCGATCTCGTCATGATCTATTCGGATGGTGCCTGCAAAGGCAATCCGGGTCCGGGCGGGTACGGAACCGTTCTTGTATATAGGGGTAAGGAAAAAGAACTGTCCGGGGGAGAAGCACACACCACCAACAACCGAATGGAGTTGTTGGGTGCTATTGTTGGGCTTGAAATACTCAACCGTCCTTGTGAGGTGATCCTCACCTCCGACTCAAAATATTTGGTAGATGGTATGAGCAAAGGTTGGGCAAAGAGTTGGGAGAAAAAGGGTTGGAAAAAGAGCGACGGAAAGCCTGCGCTCAATGCAGAACTTTGGGAGCGATTGTTACGGCTTTGTGAGAGACACACCGTTCGGTTTGTTTGGATCAAAGGGCACGCAGGGCATCCCTACAACGAACGTTGTGACCGTCTCGCAGTTGCCGCCGCGGAGAAATTTAAATGAAACTGCTGATCGGACTCAGCGGAGGACTTGACAGCGCCTCCGCAGCACGTATTTTAAAAGAGCAAGGACATGAAGTAGTCGGAGCATATATCAAAATGTTCCCCGAAGCCGATGTTTCTGCCGCAGAAATTACCGCAAAGGAATTTGATATTCCGCTCCGCATCATCGATGGCACAGCAGATTTCGAAAAACATGTTCTCTCCAACTTCGTAGACTGTTATCGCAGAGGATTGACCCCTAATCCCTGTGTGGAATGCAACCGCCACGTCAAGATCAAACTGCTTTGCGCCTTGGCAAAAGAAGAACATTTTGACGGGGTAGTGACCGGACATTACGGCAATGTGGTACTCTCTCCCGAAGGGCGGTATGCCATTCGCTCCTCAAAAAACGGAAAAGACCAAAGTTATATGCTCTGGATGTTGGATCAGGAACAGTTGAAGTTGTTGATGCTTCCGCTTTTCGAAGAAGACAAAGCGAAGCTGCGCCAGAAAGCGGAGGAACTCGGTTTACATTCTGCCGGCGCCAAGGAAAGCATGGACATCTGCTTCCTTCCTGACGGAAATTATGCCGCATTCATCGAAGCGCGTTGTGGAAAAATGCCGGAGGGGGACTTTGTCAATGAAAGCGGAAAGATTGTCGGGCGGCACAAAGGCATTTTGCACTACACCGTCGGACAGAGAAAGCACCTCGGCGTGGCTTTGGGAGAGCCGGTATTTGTTTCCGAGATCGATCCCAGAAAGAACCGTATCACCCTTGTTCCGACAGGCAAGGAATACAGCACCGAAGGATATATAACAGACCTCAATTTTCAAGGCATCGCTCCTCGCGCAGCAGGCGCGGTCGAAGAAGGCTTGAACATCAAGCTGCGCTATAAGCAAGAACCCGTTCCGGTGAAAGTCATTTTCGAAGAAGATGGCGCAAAGTTACTGTTCGACAGTCCCGTGCGCGCGATCACGCCCGGGCAAAGCGCGGTATTATATAAAGACGACATGATCGCATTCGGCGGAAAGCTCCGAAATTTTCGTAATTTTTCATAAACGATATCGCATTCGAAGAGTTTTTAGCCGACACAAAAATATGTCGGTCTATTTTTGCGAAACGGATATCCGTTTCGTCCATTTTTATCATTATTATACTTATAGATTCGAAAACTTTTAAAGGTTTTCTTAACAGGATTCCGGGGAACATCATCCCTCGGAATGCCTCATACAGAAAGGGATGAGCCGAAGATGGCAGAAAAAAGAGATTATTATGAAGTGCTTGGGGTCAGCAAGACCGCAAGCGAAGATGAATTAAAAAAGGCATACAGAGTACTTGCCAAAAAGTACCACCCCGATATGAACCCGGGTGACAAAGATGCCGAAGCAAAATTTAAAGAAGTCAACGAGGCGTATGCCATACTGTCCGATTCAGATAAACGTGCAAAATACGACCAAATGGGACACGCGGCATTCGATCCCGCTTCAGGCGGTTATGGCGGTGGCTATGGTGATTTCGGCGGATTTGATTTCGGCGATATTTTCGGTAGTTTCTTCGGTGGCGGATCAAGCGGCAGCAGAAGAAACGGCCCGACAAGAGGAGAGGATCTTGAGGTTCGAGTTACGATCGACTTCATGGAGGCGGTGAAAGGTTGCAAGAAGGAAATCAGCTATAATCGTGTGGAGCACTGCTCGTCCTGCAACGGAAGCGGTGCCGCCAAGGGCACCCACGCCGAAACCTGTGCGACCTGCCGCGGACAGGGACAAGTCAAGACCACACAACGCACACCTCTCGGTATGTTTCAGTCCACTCGCCCCTGTCCCGACTGCAAGGGCACCGGAAAGGTCATCAAAAACCCCTGTCCCGAGTGCCGCGGAACAGGCATAAAGACCGTCAAGAAGAAGTTGGACGCCACCATTCCGCAAGGCATCGACAACGGACAGAATATCGTCATCCGCGAAAGAGGTAATGAAGGCAAAAACGGCGGTTCAGCAGGAGACCTGTACATTTCGGTAAGCGTTCGTCCACATCCGACCTTCGAACGCAAGGGGTACGATGTTCACTGCGAACTGCCGATCACCTTCGTAGAAGCGGCTTTGGGTGCGGAAGTGGATGTACCTACTCTCGAAGGCAGTGAAAAAATGAAGATCGATGGCGAGACACAGACCGGCACTGTCCTGACTATGCGTGGTAAGGGCATTCCAAACATCAACAATCCGAGACAGCGCGGCAATCTGTATCTGCATTGCGTTGTGGAAACTCCACGTAATCTAACAGAAAAGCAAAAAGACATTCTACGCCAGTTCGGAGATGCGACAGGCAATAAAAATTATCAAAAGAAGCAGTCACTCCTAAGGAAGTTTTTTAAAAGTTGATTTCCGAAAGAGATGTTTCGCACCGACAAAAAATTGAACAGGTTTTCGGGAGAGGCTTTTTAAAAAGTTTCTCCCGAACTACGCCATGAGGTGAACAATGAACTACACACAAATCAGAGTGCGCTGTAAAGTGTCAGAACTTGATACCGTCAGCGCCGTTTTAAGTATGATCGATGAAGGATTGATGATTGAAGATTACAGCGACATTGAAGAAAATCTGATGGCCGTATACGGCGAATTGATCGACGAAAAGATCTTAAACAGCGACCGCTCGGTCGCTGCCGTCAGCATCTATCTTTCTGAAAATATTGAGGAAAGCCTTTCTTTTATTGGAGAAAGATTGTCAGCGCGAGGACTGCAATGTGTCGTGGAATCAGCCGTCATCAAGGAAGAGGACTGGGCGAATCAATGGAAACAATTCTACAAGCCTTTGCGCGTCGGAAAGCACCTCCTCGTTCTGCCCCCTTGGGAGAATTGCGAAGCCAAGGAAGATGATGTCGTCATTGTGATGGATCCCGGACAGGCGTTCGGCACCGGAACGCACGAGACCACCAGACTCTGCCTTTCGATGATCGAAAAGCATATTTCAGTGGGCGACAAAATGCTCGACGTCGGAACAGGTTCGGGCATCCTTACCGTTGCCGGCATCAAGTTGGGCGCGACATCCTCACACGCCTACGACCTTGATCCCACGGCAGTCAGAGTGGCAAAAGAAAATATGATCGCCAACGGAGTGGCTGACAAAGTCATTTGCGGTGTTTCGGATCTTTTAAAAGGGGTAGACAAAACAGCCGCTCCTTTCACCTTTGTGACGGCAAACATTGTTGCCGACATTCTCATTCGCATGGCACCCGAGATCAGTCCTTTTATGACCTCCGGCGGCAAACTGATCGCCTCCGGCATCATCGACGGCAGAAGAAACGATGTGTTCGCCGCCATGACAGCCGGCGGACTGACGCTCGTTGATGAAGCGCACGAGGAAGACTGGACGGTTCTCGTGTTTCAAAAGTAAAGGAGCGCCGCCATGCCTCGTTTTTTTATTGACCCTTCTGCCGTATCAGAAGGCAAGATCCTCATCACCGGTGAGGATGCCCACCATATTGGTCGGGTATTGCGCATGAAACCGGGCGAAGCACTCACCGTTTGCGATTATTTTAACACCGAATACGCTTGCGTTATTGAAGCAATACTGAAAGATAGCGTTTTGCTCTCGATATCTGCCTCTGCGCCCTCGAAAAGCGAGCCATCCTTCCCCATCGCCCTCTACATGGCACTGCCCAAAGGGGACAAGATGGAACTGATCATTCAAAAGGCAACGGAACTGGGCGTGACGGATATTATTCCCTTCTCTTCCGCATTCACGGTTGTCAAACTGGATGATCAGAGCGCCCCCAAAAAGAGGGAACGCTGGCAGAAGATCGCAAGATCGGCGGCAGAACAGTGCGGCAGAGGGAAGATCCCCACCGTGCACCTGCCGACCGCCTTCAAAAATGCACTCGCAGACGGCAATGCCCGAACCGGAATGCATCTTTTTTGCTATGAATGCGAAGAAAAACAGACCCTAAAGGCACTATTTGAAAACCATCCATCCCCCAAGGGCATTTCCTTTTTTGTGGGAGCAGAGGGTGGCTTCAGTAAAGAAGAGGCGGCGCTTGCGAAAGCATCCGGCTATTGTTCCGTCAGTCTTGGAAAACGCATATTGCGCTGCGAGACCGCGCCACTATACCTGCTTTCCGCTCTTTCCTTCTTCTATGAATCCAACTGATCCGAATCGACTATCGGCAAAAAAACGAAAGCTTTTTTGCCATTCCGTGCCAAAATGGTCAAAAAAGTTAAAATTAAATGTAAATTTTTATAAAAAACCGCAAATACCCTATTGAAAAATCACAAAAAATGTTGTAAAATATAGGGGAAATCCACAAAAGTCGTCCTGAAAACCGTTGTATAAAATGCACATCCCTTTTTTAAGCGGCTTTTTTGGGTAAAAACCGATGTTCCGTCCGTTGCATCGGGCGCAAAAATAAAAAATCAAGGAAAGGTATCGGTACCCCACATGTCCAACAGATTGTTTCAAAGCCTCATTTATCAGATGAAAGATGCGGTAAATCGCATCATCGGCGTCATTGATGAAAACGGCACCGTTATTGCCTGCAGTGAACTGGTAAAGATCGGAGAGATCCGCATGATCCCTCGCGAAGAGATCGCATTTACCACCGAAGGCGTCGTTTCCGGCGGCTACACATACCGTCCGGTCGGCAGTAGTGCAAAAACAGAGTATACCGTTTTTGTAGAAGGTGAAGACAAGACGGCAAAAAAATTGTCTGCCGTTATCGCCATCTCCCTTGCCAACATCAAGGGACTGTATGATGAAAAATATGACAAGAACTCTCTTGTCAAGAACATCCTTCTTGATAACATTCTGCCGGGGGATATTTATATCAAAAGTAAGGAACTGCGTCTAAGCATCGAAGCGGATCGCGTAGTCTTCCTCATCAAATTTCTCGGAAAAGAAGAAGCTGTTCCCTTCGATTCGGTAGCAAGTTTGTTCCCGGATAAGAGCAAATGCAACATTGTTTCAATCGGAGAGACCGACGTCGTACTTGTAAAAGAGGTCTCTCCTTCCTCCGAGATCAAGGAACTGGAGCAATATGCGCACGAGTTGGCAGCTACTCTTGAGACCGAATTCTATACCAAGGTATCGATCGGAATCGGTACGACCGTTTCAAACATCAAAGATCTGGCACGTTCTTACAAAGAAGCGCAGGTCGCTTACGAGGTCGGTAAGATCTTTGACAACGAAAAGAGCGTCAACAGTTATGAAAATCTCGGCATCGGCAGATTGATCTATCAGTTACCCACTACCCTTTGCGAAATGTTCCTGCAGGAAGTCTTCAAGCAAGGCTCGCTTGAAAGCCTTGACAGAGAGACGCTCGCTACCATTCAATGCTTCTTTGAAAACAACCTTAATGTTTCCGAAACATCCAGAAAGTTGTTTGTGCACAGAAACACCCTCGTTTACCGTCTTGAAAAGATCCGCAAGATCACAGGGTTGGATCTGCGCGAATTTGATCACGCTATCACCTTTAAGGTGGCACTGATGGTCAAGAAGTATATGGCATCCAAAAATACTTATCTTCATTAAATCAGAACCGTCATGATCGAATTTAAAAATGTAACAAAAAAATACTCCAAAGACTCTGTGGCGTTGGAAAACGTCAACTTGACCATCGGGGACGGAGAATTTGTCTACATCATCGGTGAATCCGGCGCCGGCAAGACCACCTTGACAAAACTTCTTTTAAGAGAAGAGCAGGTCACAGGCGGTAGCATTTTCGTAGACGGCAAAGAATTAAAAAAACTGAACTTTTTCACCTTACCGTATTATCGTCGAAAGATTGGTTGTGTTTTTCAAGATTTCAGACTGTTTGAGCATATGACCGTTTATGAGAATGTCGCCTTTGCCATGCAAGCAGTCGGCACAAGACGTTCGGAGATCAGAAAAAAGGTTCCGCTTATTTTGGACGTCTGCAATCTTTCCACCATGTGGGAGCGCTTTCCGAACGAACTGTCGGGCGGCGAACAGCAAAGAGTCGCTCTTGCAAGAGCGCTTGCCAACAATCCGCGCTACATCATTGCGGATGAGCCTACAGGGAACATCGATCCCGAACAGAGTAAGAGCATCATGGATATGTTTTTAAAGATCTGTGACATGGGAAAGACTGTCATTGTCGTCACCCACGAACGCGAACCGATCGAAAACACCGAGCGTCGCGTCATCACCTTTTCAAAGGGACATATCGTTTCAGACAGTGCCGTGCTTGTTGAAAATACTGCTAAGGAGAAAGGAGAACAGCCATGACGGTCTTTCAACCGCTCTATTTTCTCGAACAGACCGCGAAAAATCTCTGGCGAAACAGAGGCTTGACTTTGGCTTCCGTTTTGATTCTGATCGCCTGTCTTTTGGTCTCCGGCACCTTCTTTGTCATCAACGAAAACATCAATTGCAATCTCGACGGGCTCGGTGGTCTTAATAAGATCCTCGTCTATATAGACGAGACCGTTCCGGATGATGAGATCCGTGCGCTGAAAGCGAAGGTGGAAGGTTATGACAACGTCGCCTCCGTCACCTTGATCACCAAGGAGGAAGCTCTCGAAGACGAAAAGGACAAATTGGGCGAGGAATACTCCGGTGTGTTCGATTGGCTTCAGGGAGACGAAAACCCCTATCGAGCTTCTCTTGAGGTTGAATATGCCGACAACGTCGGTGTCGAAGAGCTAGAAGAAAAGCTTGCGAAAACAGAAGGCGTGGATACCGTTGTTTCAAGAAGTGAGACTGCCGGAAAAGTCGAGCAGGTCAAGCGCGTATTCACCGGGATCTTCATGGTAATGATGATCTTGCTGTTCGTCGTCTCCATTTTTGTTATCATCTCCGCCATTCGCCTTGCAATGATCTCAAGGAGCAAGGAGATCACCGTTATGCGCTATGTCGGCGCAACCGGCTTCTTCATCGCGACGCCGTACCTGATCGAAGGTGCGCTGTTGGGGCTAGTAGCCGCGCTGATCGCGTATGGCATCGAACAGTATGTTTACTCCTTTGTTGCAACTGCGATCATCAACGAATTCTTCGGATTGATTTCGGTCGTTTCCCCCTCTGCCTTCACTCTCCCGCTACTGATCGGCTTTGCGGCGATCGGCATCGGAACAGGGCTGGTCGGCAGTAGCATTTCCGTTGCAAAATACCTGAAGGTTTGACCGGAACGTACTTTTTCCGCAACGGATCACTCGTTACTCATCCTTAAAATTTATAAAAAAGAAAAATGAACCTGAAGCCAATAAATCATATCATTCGCTCTCAAAAGAGCAACAAAAATGCCGCAAGGATCCTCTCGGCATTTTTGAGCATTGTCCTTCTTTGCGGCGTAATCTTCGCCGCTCTGCCGTTGTCCGTTCTGCCTTCTTCTGCTAGTACATCGGATATCATTGAAGAGTTGGAAAAGACGGTAGAGGAACTGCAAGCGGAAATCGAAAAGGCAAAAGAAAGCATCGCGGGTCTCGAAAGCGCTAATAGTTGGGGTGTTTCCCTGCTAGCTTCCAAAAAAGCGGAAGAAACCACTTTAAAAGCAGCGCTCTCCCTTTACTCCGGACGCCTTCAGGAAGCAGAAGCTCAGATCAACAGCACCAAAGAAAACGTCACCTACTGTGAAAATGTCATCAAGCGTTACGATCAGGAATTACTCGATTTAGAGAAGGAAAACGAAGCGCTGTATGAAAACTACAAACTGACTCTGCGCGCTCTCAGAGAGCGTCAGGATATGACGCTTTTGGAGATGTTGTTCAATGCGAAGAGTATCAGCGAATTTTTGTCCTATGTAGAGCGCGCCAGAGATCTGGCGGAATACAAGCGCAAAACGCTCAATAAAATTGAAGAGAGCTTCAAAGAACTTACCGCATGCCAAGAAAATGCGGTTGAAGAACTGAACAGGCACAAGGAACTACTCGACACATTTACTAAAATGCGTGATTCCTTCGCACAGCAGATCGAAGAAACGGAAGAAACCTTGACCAAACTTGCCGCAGAGATCATCAAAACGGAAGGTTGGATCGTCGACTTAGAGGAATCTACCAAAAACGCACAGGAAGCGCTCGACAAACTCGTTGCAGAGCAGGAAGCAGCTGCAAATGCCCTGTTGGCGGAAGAACAAAAGTTGGCTTTGGCAAAGCAAACCCTGCTTTGGCCGGTAGATTATAAAAACCGCCGCATTACCTCGAAATACGGCTACCGTTACCATCCAATTTCCGGAAAATATACCTTCCATACCGGTGTGGATATCTGCGGACCGCAAAGCGGAGACATCATGCACGACAACATCTATGCCGCCATGGGCGGAACAGTCATTACGGCGGTCGTCAACAGAGGTAAAACCGGCTATGGAACATATGTCATTATCAGCCACGGCTACAACAACAACTACGGCGGAACAGTCAGCACCCTGTATGCCCATTGCGAAGAAATCTATGTCAAAGAAGGTCAAGTAGTCGAACAGGGACAAAAAATCGGCATCGTCGGAACGACCGGCTCATCCACAGGCTATCATTTGCACTATGAAGTGCGTCTGAACGGTAAGACCGCCGATCCGTTGGAATGCAATTACATCACCGAACTTGGCGGCGCAGTGCGCGATCCGATGGATTTTATCACCAAGTCTTGGTAGTATATTTTTTCACAAACGCACCCATTCAAATAGGATATGCTTATGAAGAAACATCTTTCGTTGCCGAGCGTTTTGGTGATTACGCTCCTGTCCGTTCTAATCGCCGTTCTCGTCACCGCACAGTGCTGTTATCGCTACATGTATCTATCTACCAAAGAAGAATATAGTCGTCTTGCCGCCGAGATCACCCAAAAGTATACCGGAGGAGAGCCGGACATCGCTTCTGCCTTTGAAGAACTTTATGACTCTTTCAAGGCGCATTATGACGGAACACTTGATGAAGAAACCCTCAAAACGGAACTTTTGAAGACATTTATCAGTTTGACAGGCGATCGTTATGCAGAATACTATACAGCCGAAGAATATCAAGAACTGCTCGCACAGTATTCAGGCAGTGACAAAGCATTTGGCATCCGCGTCACCCGCACGACAAACGACGGCATCATCGTCTACTATGTGGAAAAGAACAGTCCCGCAGCAGATGCAGGTATCAAAAAAGGGGACGAAATCGTTGCGGTTGAAGGACAGCGCATTTCAGAGATCGGCTATACAGCGGGATGCGCCCTGCTTACCGCAGAACCGGAGAAAGAATGTCTTGTTACCGTTTTGAAAGACGGCATAGAGCATGAATACAGTCTCACACGGAAAGAAATCACCGTTTCAAGCATTCAGTACTCAATGGAAGCAAACAACGTCGGTTATATTCGTATTTTTTCATTTGGAGAGAAAACATTTGAGGAATTTAAAACTGCGGTGGATACCCTTACAAGAGAAGGAGCAACTGCGCTCGTTTTTGATGTAAGAAACAACGGCGGCGGATTGCTGTCTGCCGTACGCAGTATGCTCGATTACCTTCTGCCCGACGGAACAGAAGAATCGCCAACACTCATTGTCAGCACGACAGACAACAAGAAAAATGTGCAAAACTACTATTGCAGCGACGAACATCAGGTCGATATTCCGATGGCAGTCCTGATCAACGAACAAACCGCAAGCGCGGCAGAATTGTTCGCTGCCGCTTTACGTGACCATGAGGTTGCGGTCCTCGTTGGTATGCAGACCTATGGAAAAGGAGTCGCACAAAGCACCTATACCTTCAAGGACGGAACGGCATTCAAATTGACCACCGCGCATTATGCCCCACCCTCCGGGATCAACTATGACGGCATTGGCGTCTTACCCGATGTAAACGCATCGACAGAAGGTATCAACATCTACCTACTGGAACCGGCAGACGACCCTGTTTTCAAGGCAGCTGTCGAAAGTATACAAAAATAATTTACAGGAGAACACAGTATGGCAAACATCATTACGCAAGAAGGTCTTGACAAATTAAAAGAAGAATTAGACTATTTAATAACAGTAAAGAGAAAGCAAATCAGCGAAGCACTGAAAGAAGCAAGAGAACAGGGCGACCTTTCGGAAAACAGCGAATACGATGAAGCAAGAGAAGAACAAGGAAAGGTAGAAAGCCGTATTGCCGAACTGACCGATCTAATCAGCAAGGCAACCGTTGTCGACGAAGCCGCCATTCACAGCGACATCGTCAGCGTCAGTCACACCGTGCGTGTGTTCAACAAAACAAGAAACAAGGAGTTCGTTTACTCCCTTGTCGGCTCAACAGAAGCTAATGCCATGATCGGCAAGATCTCCGATCAGTCCCCCATCGGAGAAGCACTCATCGGAGAAAAAGTCGGTGCAGTCGTCAAAGTGAACACCCCGGCAGGTATAATGGAACTTGAGATTCTCGAGATCCTGTAAAAAAGTAATCCACGAAAGGAATTGTAACAATGGCAGAAGAAGTGAAGACCGAGCAAACAGAGGCGGAATTATCAGAACTGTTAAAGATCCGCAGAGAAAAGTTAAACACTCTGGTGGAAGCAGGCAAGAATCCCTTTGAAATCACCTCCTACGATGTCACAGACTATGCCGCAGACATCAAGAAGAATTTTAACGATGAAGAAAAAACAGTTCGTATCGCGGGCAGAATGATGAGCCGCCGTATCATGGGCAAGGCATCCTTTGCACACCTAATGGATAACAGCGGTACCATTCAGATTTACGTCCGCAGAGAAGATGTCGGAGAGGAACTGTATAACCAAGGCTTTAAAAAATGGGATATCGGAGACATCATCGGTATTGAGGGCTATGTTTTCCGTACCCAAACGGGAGAGATTTCGGTTCACGCAAAATCTCTGGTCCTGCTTGCCAAGTCGCTGCTTCCCCTTCCGGAAAAATTCCATGGGTTGACCAATCAAGATCTTCGTTACAGGCAACGTTATGTCGACCTGATCGTCAACCCGGAGGTGAAAAATACTTTTGTTAAGCGTTCGCTCATTCTTAAAGAAATCCGCAATTATCTCGACAACAAGGGATTCCTTGAAGTAGATACTCCTGTTCTTACCCCCTTTGAAATCGGCGCTTCCGCACGTCCCTTCAAAACGCACCACAACACACTCGACATGGATATGTACCTGCGCATTGAGACGGAACTGTATCTCAAAAGATTGATCGTCGGTGGATTCGACAAAGTGTACGAGGTCGGCAGAATTTTCAGAAACGAAGGCATGGACACCAAACACAATCCGGAATTTACCACTATTGAACTCTATCAGGCATACACCGATTACAAAGGTATGATGGATCTGGTCATCGAGATGTACACCATGCTTGCAGAGAAAGTCTGCGGTAGCACAGTCATCACCTATCAGGGCAAGGAGATCGATATGGGACACTGGGAAAAGTTGACCATGGCAGAAGCGGTCAAAAAACACGCAGGTGTGGACTATTACGATTGGCAGAGCGATGAAGACGCAAGAATCGCCGCAAAAGAGAAGAATGTGGAAGTGCCGAAAGATGCCACCAAAGGCGCTGTCTTGGTAGAATTCTTTGACGCATATGTCGAAGAAAACCTTATTCAACCCACCATCATCTACGATTATCCTGTGGAAAACAGCCCTCTCGCAAAGAAAAAGCCGAACGAACCGGCATTCACCGAGCGTTTTGAGTATTTTATCAACGCCACAGAATTTGGCAATGCCTTCTCGGAACTCAACGACCCGATCGATCAGAAGGAACGCTTTGAGAAGCAAGTCGCAGCAAAGAGAAAGGAAGACCCAAACACCACCGCGCAGGTCGACTATGATTATGTTACCGCTCTTGAATACGGTCTTGCCCCCACCGGCGGTCTCGGTTTCGGCATCGATCGCCTTGTCATGTTGCTCACAGACAGTGCATCCATCAGAGATGTATTGCTTTTCCCGACGATGAAGCCTTTGGACTGATTAAGTGTCTATAACCCTCTATATCTGA
>CAZUWA010000024.1:0-24662 GCA_964623895.1 uncultured Lachnospiraceae bacterium
GTGTAGAAACCTGTGCACTCAAGAACGACATCAACCTTCAGTTTCTTCCAAGGACAGTTCTTTGCATCCTTTTCAGCATAAATCTTGATGGTCTTGCCATTTACAGTAATGGTGCCTTCTTCGTCATTCGCGGAAACGGTATCGCCCAACGCATATCTGCCCTGCGCAGAGTCGTACTTGAGCAGATGAGCCAACATTGTGGGGCTAGTCAGGTCATTGATCGCAACGATGGTATAACCCTTCGCACCGAACATCTGTCTGAAAGCCAGACGACCGATTCTGCCGAAACCGTTGATCGCAACTCTTACATTTGCCATGATAAAAATCCTCCAAAAATAGAAAATATTTTTTAATCCTCATTTTACCGGTACATTATACCACATTCAAAAAAAATATACAAGACTTTTTTGTGTTTTTTTTGATATTCGTCGAATTTTCAAAAATCAACCGAATTCGCGCCGCTTTTTTGTCGAGAATGCGGAAAATTATCATTTTTCGACAACAACCTTCAGCTTTTTTTCCCCACCAAACACCTCGATATCCTCATCGCAACCTCTGAAAGAAGATTTTTTGAAACTGCAACCTTCCGCGAAACGCAATTCCGCAAGCATCTTACATTTTTCAAAAGAACGCTTGTCGATTTTCAGGACCGACTCGCTGTTTTCAATTTCTTCTAGCGCCGTGCATCCGGCAAACGCATCCTTGCCGACGTTGGTGATCTGCCCATTGAAGGTCACTTTTTTTAGCTTTTTGCAGTCTTCAAAAGCAGAGTCTCCTATGCCGGTAACCTGTATACCGTTGACTTTTTTCGGAAGAACCACTTCGGTAAAATCGTCATCGACTGACAGCACCTCAAAACCGTTTAGCGTTAATCCGTAACGAACACCGTCCTTCAAAGGCAGCGAAAAGATCATTCCGCAGACGATGAGCAGAATGAGCGCTACGGACAGGATCGGTAAAACGATCAATCGTTTTCTCTTCTTGCGCTTAAATCGTTCTTTTTCAAGCACGGAAAGCTCCAAAAGATATTTTTCCTTGTATACAGGCGCCTCCCGATACGCACCCAGTTCGGTTGCAATGCCGACAAGCGCAGTCAACCCTTCCGCACTATTATCCTTCGACGTGATCAGTTTTTGATACCGATCCTCCTTCTCAGCAAGGCTTCGACGTTGTTTTTCCTCATAGCCTGAAAGGGTGGCAAGATAACCTTTTTCAGCAAAGTCTTTCGCCTTTTCGAACAAGAAATATTCAGTCAACGGGCGCGGAAGATCGGGCAGTTGACGTTCCTCCGTCAGTTGCTCTTCAGAGAGCAATTTTCCGATAAACACCGTCGGGCTTTCTTCTCCGGCGGCGATCAAGGAGGAAAAAATATTGTTTGCTTCTGAAAATTTTCCCCTCGAAAGTTGAAAATATCCGAGTTGTAAACCGGAAAGTTCTTCCATTCGGTTGCCCCCCTTCTCACCATTTTTTATATTATATCCCGATTTCCAAAAAAAGTCAACGTTTTTTTCAATATCGCTATTGACTTTTCTATAAAAACCGATACCGACAGACCTGTACAGATCCTTGTAAAAATTGAAAACGGCGAATTAAAAGGAGAATTGCGTACCACCGAAGAATTTCCTTACAGTTACCATCTGACAGAAGAAAATCATCATTTTCGTAAAGAAGGTGAAAACTACTACCGTATTTCTCCGGTCTACCGTTTCGTCACAGACAAAAAATCAGGAATAGTATTGCGCAAAGAATTGATCCTCGACAACCATTCCAAAGTTCTGTATGATCATACCCTCATTCCAAGGGAAGAAATCAAATAACCAACATACCGCACGTCCGATTTAAAGACGTGCGGTATGCTTTCTATTCTGCCATTTTCAACATATTTCCAATATAAATGCCATAGCCTCTTGTAGGATCATCCACCAGAACATGGGTCACCGCACCGACGATCTTGCCATCTTGCAAGATCGGTGAGCCGGACATGCCTTGCACTATGCCGCCTGTCTGTTCCAGAAGATCGGGATCAGTCACCTTTAAAAGAAAATTTCGCTGTTCCCCATCAAAGGATAGAATTTTCTCGATCTCGATGTCATATTCCCCTTTTTTGCCATCTTCCACTGTGCAAAGAATGCTCGCGCGCCCCGGCTTGACTTCTTCTTCCGACGCCACGGCAACCGTCTTTTCTCTTGGAACAATGCCGAGATATCCGAAGATTCCCTGATCGGTGTTCTTGGTCACCGTGCCGATGTTTCCTGTTGCAAACATTCCTCTGAGTTGCCCAGGTGCGCCTTTTTCTCCTTTGGACACAGAAGTCAATCGGACATCACTTAACGTCCCTTTGGCAAGCGGCAGGAGCGTTCCGTGTTTCCCTTCGCAAATGCCATGTCCCAATCCTCCGAAAGCGGCATTTTCCGGAATGATGAAAGTCAAAGTTCCGATACCGGCAAGCATATCCCTTGCATACACCCCGAGCAGTTCCTCCTTACCCGCTTCCGGAGAGACCTTTAGCCGCAAGATCTCTTCTCCTCTTGACAGTTCCACCGTATAACATCCTTTTTTCTGTCCAATCAGCTCAGAGAGATGCAGAGTGTCACAGACCGATTCACCGTCGATCGCCTTGATGATATCTCCCGGAAGGATGCCCGCACGCGCGGCAGCACTACCTTCTTCCACTCTGTACACCACCGCACCTTCGGTATAAAAGCGCACGCCAAACGGCGTTCCGCCGGGGATCACCGCACGCACCCCTTCCTGCGACACCTCTGCAAATCCTTCAAGCGCCGACACAGAGCAGCATGTCAAAAACACTGTCAAAAACATCACCGCCACTTTTTTTGCAAGTCTTGAGAGGCGGAAATTGCCCTGTTTTCGCTTCATATTTCAAACCTCGAATTTTTGTTTTTGTATTGATCGCCCTCGATCAATACAATTTTAGTATTGTTCGTCAGAAGACAACTATGATATGTAAAATTTGAAATTTTGAAACCAAAAATGCTGCCGCGACAACAAAAGCTACAAGCGCAACAGCATCTTCATTCATTCAAGTACAAAAGTCATTTTCACCGGATTGTGGTCGGAAAATGCAAATCCGGTATCTATGACCTCTGTTTTTTCAACTTTTATATTTTTGGATACAACAAAGCCGTCAACGGTAATGACAAATTGTCCTTCGTAATACGGTCCATCGGCATTTCTGCAACTGGGGATCAACGTTTCCTCATCCGATCCGACAAAAAGTGTCAGTCCCTTTCCCTCAAGAAGTTCCGTGGGGAAAGATTGTGCCCAAGTGTATCCTTCTCCGCTGATGCCGAAATATTTAGAGGAATCGCCCAAAAGATCCTTGTTGAAGTCCCCTCCGCAAACGACATAATTTCCTTTTTGGTATTCACCTTGCATATCTTCAATCAGCAATTCCAGTTGCTCTACCGCAATTTTTCCGTCGGAAGTGTATGCAGAAAGGTGAACGTTATATAATACCAATTGCCTGTCACTTTCCGTAAGCTCCACTTCGGACTTGCTGTAGCAACGGTCGAGATCAACGAATTTAGTTACCCCGGTTTCGATCGGCAGACTCCTTCGAACAGCCGAAGAGATATTTCTATTACTGATCGTCAGCAATCCCGCTTTGGTACTGCCGTGCGGCTGGTTGAAGGGATAAAGCAAGAAAGAACTGTTCCAGTTTTCCGCCCAAACCGCATCCGTTTCTGCAAAAGCCTCTGTAAAGAATGTCCGCTCATTTACATGATAACTGCGAGTAGCGTCTTCATCTACCTCCTGCAAGAACAGAAAATCGGCACCCTCGTTTACAAGCAGGCTTTCGATGTTTTCAAGATTCTTCACGAGCCGTTCCTTTGACCACGCCCAAGACTGACTTCCACCGTCCATAAAAAATCCGTAATCCGATTCATACGCGCCAAAACCGATGTTATAACTGACGACCGTCAAAGTCTCTCCTTTCGTCACTTTTTGTTCACTGCCATCGGACACATATAAGTTCAAATGATCGGGTAAACGTTCATAGTCGAGAAAGAGATAGCCAACATAGCCGAAGACGACCAATACGACCGTAAGCAAAACAGAAAGAACCGTAATCAGGAAAATCTTTATTCTTTTTTTCATGTTACACCTCTTGTTTTGAACTTCTTGATACTTTTCGGTTTATTATAACACAATCGGCATCCTTTTGCAAGAATTATTTGCAACGGATCAGAAGCGGCGCATCGCCGTTTTCTTCCAAGACGAGTGACGATGGGCGCGTCGCATATTTTTTCGCAATATCAAAAAGAGCTTCTTCTTTGTCCGGATAATATAAAAGCACACTGCCGCGATTGCCGATCTTACGCCGTTCCTCTTTCAGAATGCGGATGCAGTCCACAGAAGAAGCATTTTCTTCTTTCAGCATTACCCCCGAAAAACTCATTTCAAAATCGACCGACAGAGTTTTGCCGTCTAACCGCATCCGCTCACTGCCTGCCTTACCGTTCACAAGTGCGATCGCTCCCTCGGTATAGGGGATCTCCGTGCGGAAGCGTAGCGGAATAGAAGTCCTTCTGGCATCAAGGGCACCTGCGCTGTCCTTAAGAAGAAGCCAAACAGTCGCCTCTCCTTCCAAAACCGCTTTGCCATCCGCAGACGCTTCGCTCGCAAGATGCAGTTCCGGCAGGACAAAGCCGCCAACCAGACTGTATCCGCCATCCTCCGGCAGATCAAGAGTTACCGTTTCATTGACCGAGAACCCACCGTTCAAGGGTGCGATCAAGCTGTAGTGGCATTTGTCTGTGTAGGACAGATCCGTATCTTTGTCAAGAGAATAACTGTCAGTCACGATCAGCAAGTTTTTGGGATAGTAGACCGTCAGGTCGCAACAATAAGTCATGTCCGCTTCAAGTACTCGTTTTTGTCCGAATTCATCTTCTCTTAGCCGAAATTCCGCTCCTTCGATAGAAAGTGCACACACCGACACACCGCCCTCATGCAGTTGTTCATTTTTCAATACCTGCGAAAAAGAAACGGTCCGGTTAAAGAGAATAATTTCCGGTTTGCCGTTTCCACCTTGCACCGGCTCTGCCGTGAAGACACTGTATATCTCGGCAACACCTCTGATCTGCGCCTCTCCCTCATTTACTCTGCAATCCCGCGGATACAGTACCGCCGTCGCAAAGACCAATTCCCCTGCCGTCGGCATAGCAGCATCGAAACTGAGGTCTTCCGAGAGTGTCAATCCGTTTTCTCTCAAATTAAGTACGTTGACAGTAGGACATTCCTCGATCTTGCACTCAAGATTTTTCTCGTCGTCAAGGGTGCGGCTACCATACAGTTCAGGCATATGGCATTTTCTCTTGAAGAGTGCAATGTCCGCACCGACTTGAGAACGGATGTTCAACTTTCGGGGATTGAGCATTCGTACCGTTACACCCTCTATCTGCGGTGTAAGAATATCCACCAGATGCTCTTCGAAGACCTCTCCGCCCACTTTATCTTCAAAGCCGCTCAGAAATACCGCACTTTTCATACTGCCATCATCGGCAATATAAAGAATCCGATAGCAGACCTCCCCATCATACTCCAATGTCCCACTGCCTAAAAAACGTCCCTTGATAACCGCCGAAGGAAAGACCCCTGCAATTTTCCTGATATCCGGCAAGTAATCCGGCAGAATGAAATCCTCGCTCTGTTCGTTCATCCTTTTTTCTTTGTACACCAATACAGCCGCACAAAACGCCTCGTCTTCTGAACCCCTAAAATCAATACACCGATCCATAAATCAATTCTCCATTCGTTTTTGTATATTTTTATGCGATTTTTCCGCTATATATACCCTTTTTAGTAGCCGGTCAACCGCAAATATTCCGCAATCTTTTCAAGTGCACTCTTCTCGATCCTTGAAACATAGCTTCTGGAAATGCCGAGACTCTTGGCAATTTCTCGCTGAGTGACCGGATCTTTGCCGTTTAACCCGTAACGCAAAATGAGGACCTCTCGCTCTCGTTTTTCAAGGTTTTTCATGATGTACGCAATCGCCTTTGCGGAACTCATTTTGGTGAACAGTTCCTCGGCAATATCGTCATCCGTGGAAAGAATGTCCGCATAAGTGAGCGGGTTGCCATCTTTATCGGTGTCAATTGCCTCATTCATCGAAACGTCGCCAGCCTGTTTCTTGCTGTTTCTGAAAAACATCAAAATCTCATTCTGCACGCACTTCCCCGCATAGGTGGTAAACCGTGCGCCTTTCTCCATGTCGAAAGTGTCAATTGCCTTAATCAGCCCGATCGTACCGATGGAAACGAGATCCTCTTCGCTTTGCTTGTTCTGCGGATAATATTTTTTTACAATATGCACCACCAAACGAAGGTTGTGCTCAATGAGTATTCTGCGCGCCTCCATATCTCCCGCCTTGGTCAATCTAAAATAACGCCGTTCTTCTTCAGCACTTAACGGCGGTGGGAAATTGTTCCCCTCCGATACATGCAGTATCATGTAGAACGCCCCGAACAACAACGCCACGAGCGATTTTCCGATCATTGATCAAATCCCCCCTCACTTTTTTGATAATTTATGGCGCACACCCACTGATTATGACAAAATCAAAGAAACGGAAGGCTTGATATGTTAAATAATTCATAAATTCTTCAAAATTCCTTTGACAAACACTCTCCTTTTTGATATAATGAAAAAAAGCGATCGGCAGGTGGTATAAACATGAAATTTATGGTCATCGATATCGGATCAAATACTGTAAAATACGACGTGTACACTGTCAAGGCAGAAGGATGTTTTCTTGTCGCACATTGTACGTACCCGGCACAGCTGATCGGCAAGATCGAAAATGGCGCTTTAACGGAAGGGGGCGAAGAACTGCTCATCGGACTGTTAAAAAAATTCAACGAAGATGCTTTGCGGTTCTCGTGCGATGACATCTTCTGTTTTGCAACGGCAGGACTGCGCAAAGTTAGCGATCCCGCACCGCTCCTTAAAAAGCTCGGGACAACATGCGGCATTGCGGTGCGCATTCTCAGCGGAGAAGAGGAAGCGGCGTACTCCTTCAAAGGAATGTTACTGACTCTTTCCGACGTTCCATCTTCCGGGATGATGCTCGATATGGGGGGCGGCTCGACCGAGATCAATTTTTTTAAAGGTACGGAATCGGTCTACCTTCATTCCTGTCCCTTTGGTGCGAGCATATTGAAACGCACATTTTCGATCGGCGACAAATTAAACACACATCAAGCACAAGAGATCGCTTCACTGATCGACCGTTTTTTTCCGCAAGATCTGCCGCATCCGGACATCTACGGCAAAACAGCGGTTTTGGTCGGCGGAACGGGAAAAACAGCGGCGAAACTGGCAAAAAAGCTCTGCTCTGCCAAAATGTCCGGTGCAAAACTGGCACTTGCTGATTTTTATAAAATATTCGCACTGATGTCCGATCCGACGCCGGAAGAGTATGCTGCCGCAAAAGAGATCGCCCCCGACCGTTACAGATTGATGGCATCGGGACTATGCGGTTACACGCGCATTTTTGAAAAAATGAATACGGAGATACTGTACATTGCCCCCGGCGGTGTACGAGAAGGATATCTTGCCACCGTTCTGTGCAAAGATATGAAATTTTACTTATGACAAACAATAAAAAAGCACTTTCCGAAAACAAATTGCTCTTTGAAGGCATGGTATCCGTTCGTGCGCTGATAGAAAGTGCCAAAAGCGGAATAAACGATCGCAAGATCAAAGAAATCCTCTATGCTGACGAGCGATATAAAAAAAACAAAAAAGAATATGCATTTCTCTCTCACAGAGCAGAAGAGTTCGGTTTTTCGCTCACCCGTCACTCAATGAAAAAACTGGACGAAATGGCGATCGGTAACAGTCACGGCGGCGTGTTGGCGATCACAGGAGAACGCACGCTGTCCCCTCTTTCGGTATGTAGCCCTACGGAAAATAATTTTTACATTCTCATGGAAGGGATAGAAGATCCGTACAATTTTGGCTATGCTCTACGCTCGATCTACGCATCCGGCGCCGACGGTGTCATCCTTTCGGGGCATCCGCGCATCGGGGCAGACGGCATCATCTGTCGCTCTTCCGCCGGTGCATCCGAAAGACTTGCAATTTACCTCGCAGAGCCAAGCGAAACGATCCGTTTTTTCAAAAACGCAGGGTACAAAATCGTTTCTGCAGACCTGCCGAATTCGATCCCGGTCTATGATGCGGATCTTAAAAAGCCGCTATTGCTCATTGTCGGCGGCGAAAAACGAGGCATCACCCGTACCATTCTCGATGAAAGCGACACGGTCGTCCGTCTTGACTACGGCAGACCGTTTGATGCCGCGCTCTCTGCCGCATCCGCTGCGTCCATTCTGGCTTTTGAGGTATACAGACAAAACAGATAAAAATCGGGCTGTAACAAATTTTTACGCTTGTTACAGCCCGTTTGTTATTGATTTGTCAACTGTCGCTATCCTCAACCGGTGTGGCAGAAAGCAATTTCAATTCAAACCAGAAGGTCGAACCTTCACCAAGCGTACTGGTCACACCGCATTCGCCGTTATGCGCCGCGACGATGTCCTTAACAATCGACAGTCCAAGTCCGGAACCGACAGTAGCACGCTTGTGCGTTTTATCCGCCTTGTAGTACCGATCCCAAATGAGCGGCAATTGCTCTTCCGCAATACCCTCGCCATGATCTGTGACCGAAATACGCACCATATCTTTTTTGACGGTTTGCTCTACAAGGATGTTCTTATCTTCTCTTGAATAGTTTACCGCATTGTTGACCAAATTGTATAGCACCTGCATGATCCTATTGTAGTCCGCCTCGACCGTCACCAGTGCACCATAGCGGAATTCGATCGTAAAACCCTCTTTGTCTCGCAGTTTGTTGTATCGGGTGAGTTCGCTCTCAATGCTGTTGGTCAGATTGATCTTATTAAAATTCATATCCGCCGTACCGGAGCCGAGTTTGGAGATATCCAACACATCGTTGACCAACGCCTTCATTCTGTTGCCCTCATCAATGATGATCTGCAGGTTCTCTTCTGTATTTTCGTCCGGCAGATCACGCATGGCTTCGGCATAACCGGTAATAAGCGTGAGTGGTGTACGCAGGTCATGGGAAATGTTAGCGATCAATTCATCCTTGAGTTTGCCAACCTTCGACAATTCATCCGCAGCATAGTTCAACGTCTGCGCCAACTCCGCAATCTCCTGATAGCCTTTTTCTTCAAAAGTCACATCATAATTGCATTCTGCAAGTTGCTTTGCCGTGCGGTTGATCTTTCGTATCGGCTCTGTGATCCAAACACCAATGACGACTGCAAAAATGATCGAACAAAGAATCACAATCCCGGAAAGGAAAATCATCATCTTTCCAAGCACTTCTGTAGTAGACTCCAGCGGCACGACAGAGGCATTAAGGAAATAGGCAATGGTGCCGTGTTCATCGGACACAGTGACTACCAACGTCAATGTCTCATCTGCAGCTGCCTGACTTTCCACACCCGTTGAGTCAACATATGCCCAACCGTTTTTCTTGGAGGCATTTTTGATAGCATTGATGACAATCTCTCGGTTATCCGGCTTGATGCCGCCGGGCAAGAACCATTCCTTATCGTCCGACACCGTCAAAAGGCGGTGAAGAAGACAGTTGCAGTTCGGCTTAGACTCATATTCGCCAAGCAGTCCAAGCGTATTCCGATCGTTCAGACGATAGGCAATAATACAAATGTTCTTTTCATAACCCAACCGCTCCACCGCACCGGAAATATCGTCTTCCTCCGTCAGAGGGTACAACTGCTCACCGGCTTTAACCAGTTCGGAACGCTTGATATCTATATAAATATAGTCAAGGAAGAAAGTCTGTGCGCACCAAACCAGTACCAACGTCAGTCCTGTTAAGAGCAGGAGCGCAAACACCAACCGAGACGTAACGCTGAAGCGATTTTTCTTTTTGCAGTTCTTACTGTTTGGTTTCAAAACGGTACCCCACGCCGCGGAGCGTTACAATATACTTGCTGTATTCTCCAAGGCTTCTGCGAAGCAGTTTAATGTGGGTATCCAGTGTACGATCGTCTCCGTAAAAATCATACCCCCACACCTCGCAGATCAATTTTTCTCTGGTGAGCGCAATGTTGGCATTGCGGATCATATAGAAGAAGAGTTCGTATTCCTTTGGCGACATATCAAGACGCTTGCCGTCAATCGTAACGATCCGCGCAGTCATGTCCGCTTGGAGCGTGCCAAGCGTGAAGATTTCGCTTTGTGCAGTGTGGGTATCCTTTTTGACGCGCTTTAATACCGCACCGATGCGCAACATCAGTTCCTTCGGAGAAAAGGGCTTCACAACATAGTCGTCCGCACCAATCTCAAAGCCGTTGATCCGATCATATTCTTCCCCTCTCGCCGATAACAAAATGATCGGCAGATCGGGGTTCATTTTTTTGATCTCTCTGCCGGCGGAAAAACCGTCCAATTCCGGCATCATAATATCAAGCACCACCAGGTCGTAATGCCCGGTACGACATTTCTCCACCGCCTGCATCCCGTTTTCCGCCTCTGATGTCTCATATCCTTCGAAAGTGGCATATTTTGCGATCAGTGTACGAATGGCAGATTCATCGTCTACGATCAGAATTTTATACATACTGTCAATTCCTTTCGGTTTCCTTATCTTACCGATACATTTCCACAATCTTGATCTCGATTGTCAATTTTTCGATATCGCTACATCCCAGATAGCCGGATTGACCAAAATATCCACCGTTGTAGTTGTAATTGAGCGCAATGCGGTAGACCTCTACTTCAATGACATCCTCCGCCTTATAGTTTTCGGAAAGCAGTTTGTTCAACTGATCTGCAGAGGTAATGGCTGTTCCATCAACCGAAACAATAGCATCATACACATACTGTACTCTGTTTTGCGCGGTCATGCTACCTGTTCCGGTTTTGAAAGAATTATTTTGGTTGACATACACCGTTTGCTTATCATCTGTCACAATAACACCGTAAACAGGAGAACCATTCTTCTTCTCATATGCCGTAAGCAGATCGGAAAGACCTTCTGTTTTGAGTTCGGCATAATTTTCTTCATTAACAAAGATGCCGGTGATACCGAGTGATTTTTTGATTTCCGTTGTGTCATTCTGCATCATTTCGGCAATCACGCGCTTTACGGTCGACAGTGGGATTGCATAGCCCAATCCCTCCAAATCCTCGTCCACGGACTTGGCATTGACGATCCCGATCAGTCTGCCATAGATGTCAAAACACCCACCGCCGGAATTGCCGGGATTGACCGAAGCGTCGATCTGTGTCAAGGTCATTTCCGTGCCTTCTACAGTGATATTACGGTTCAGTGCGCTGACAATACCTTTGGAAACACTGTTTGCAAGTGTGCCAAGCGGATTTCCGATCACTACGACGGTTTCGCCGACCTTGATCTCACTGTCGTCTGCACGCAGATCTGCCGGCAAAAGTCCCGTAACCGAAATACGCAAAAGCGCGAGATCGTTTGAGGGATCGGCATCGATCACGGTTGCAGGATAACTTGCACCGTTGACAAGAGTCACAACTGCATTTTTGTATCCATCGATAACATGGTTGTTAGTGACGATATAACCGTCTGTTGTCCAAATAACTCCACTGCCCGAACCGCCGTCCGTCTTGACGGTCACAACGGAAGAGGTACATTTGGATGCCACATTGACAACCGGCTGTTCATTGTTCAGATCCTCGTCCTTTACCCAACCGTTGATATCATAACTGTTCTCGTAACGCGGTGTTTCTCCGCCGTCCGAGATCGCATCGCTCTGCCCGGGCAGATGGGATTCTTCCAGATCAATCGACACCGTTTGTGAAGTTTCGTAAAAACCTCCAGTGTTTCCCTTGACATTTAAAACGAGTTGTGTTATCATTATCAAGGCACCGGACACCAACAGACAAAAAATCAATACAAAAACAGCAAGTACCGCCAAAACAATAGTAAGAGTCGGATCTTTTTTGTGTTTTTTCTTCTTAGAAGGCATTGTTTTCTCCGATGCAGATGATACCGTTTCTCCGGAAAAGGGAATACTTTCCGGAGATCCATCCTCTACAGGCTCTTGAACGGGCATTTCCGTTTCTAACTGTTTTTCCTCCGAAAGTTCAGTTTTCGTTTCTTTATTTTGATCGTTTTGTTGTTCGTTTAACATTGCTGTACCTCCTGATGGTTTATGATGGTAGTATACCTTCGCTTTGTGACGGCTATTTGAATATTATTTTAACCTTGGCTGAAAAACATAATACAATCTTTCGCCTCTATTTTATCTCGCTTTCCGAAAAAAGTCAAGTATATTCCCGCAAGGACAGGCATATATTTTGGTAGTTCGGTCTAAAGCCGGTCAAAGCCGTCGATCTTCCGAACAGAACTAACGGAAAGGAGTACGTTCTTTCATGAAACAAAAAAACAATCTGTTTACCATGATCATCGCCATGATCCTGACTGTAGCCACTCTTTCGATGCTGATGCTCCCCGTCGGCAAGGAAACGTCGTCGGTTGTTTCGCCGGATGGGTCGAGCACCTCCGTGGGATCGATCGTTAAAATCCCGACCGCATCCGAAGAAATCATCATCGGAAGCGTGTCCTTCGATCACTTTCATCAGCCCGTTTCGCCGACAGAACCCCCTGTCGCTTCCGAAATACCTTCAAAGGATCAAGTTTCCTCTTCTCCGACAAAACCGGATATGTCCGATGAGTCCTCGGACATCCCTTCCCCCATCCCATTGCCCCCGGAGAACGTTCTCCCGACGCCGATCGTTCCAACAGAACCATTCGAACCGAGTGAGTCACTTCCGTCGGAAGAGCCGATCGTTTCCGATATACCGGAAGAAGAAATCTTTTACATTACAATGTATGATGCTGATACGGAAAAGGTCGTCCGCATGCCGTTGGAGGAGTTTGTGCTATACGCCATGGCGGCGGAAATGTGCGCAACAGGCTGTCCGATCGAGTCGCTCAAGGCGCAGGCGGTCGCTATCCGCAGTTTTTTGATTGCCAACAGCGCTTTGCACACCAAAGACGGCTATATGATCTGCAATGATTACACCCATTGCATGGCAGTGATGTCGCGTGAAAACTATGAAAAACTGTCGCAAAGCGACAAGGACAAGTATTTTGAAGCTGCCGAAAGCACCAAAGGGCAGATCCTTACTTACAACGGAGCAGTAGCGAAAACATTCTTTCACTGGTGCTCTTACCGCAGTACCGAGAGTGCGCTCGATGTATTCGGTAGAGATTACCCTTATCTCGTTTCCGTACCAACCGCCACTAATGAAGAATTTCTTCAGCAAAAGACTTTTACGGCAGAAAAACTTCTTGAAAAACTTTTCGACCGCGCCACCGCAGAAAAACTGATTGAAAACGCAGCGCTCGCCCCCCTCGGCGCGATTGAATTGACCGATGGCGGACGGATCGCCTATGTGGAGATCTACGGTCAGAAAGTCAAAGGGACAAAGTTGCGCACAGCGCTCGGACTCCGATCGACGGATGCGCTGATCGGTTATGCGCCCGACACCGGTACATTCAGTTTTACAGTCTACGGAAGCGGTCACGGCGTCGGCATGAGTCAGATTGGCGCAAAAGTTATGGCAGATGAAGGCGCAAGCTACAGCGAGATCCTTTACCACTATTACAGCGGTACGGTGTTATCAACAGTAAACAAAAAACACCTGAAATAAACTCAGGCAAGCACAACGCCAACCGAAACAAAAAACACATCGCAAATACAAATAGAATAAGGCAGGAATGTTTAAAATGGCAGAAACGAAAAAAAGCAGATTTCTGAATGAATTCAAAGACTACCTCATGATTACCCTCGGTGTTCTTTTGGTCGCCATTGGTGTCTATTTCTTCAAATTTCCGAATCACATCTCGACCGGTGGTGTGACCGGTCTTGCAGTCGTGCTCCATCAGGCTTTTCCCGCGATCACGGCATCGACCTATACGACTATTTTCAATCTGATTTTTTTGGTTCTCGGATTTATAGTGCTGGGAAAAGAATTCGGCATCCGCACTGTTTACGGTTCCTTACTCCTATCCGGCTTTTTGGAACTGTTTGACCTGCTTTTCGAAGTGTTTCATGTCCCTGCCGATTTTTTGCCACTCACCGTTACCACTGCCAATCCGCAGGGCGAGGTGGTTTTGGAACTGGTATTTGCCGTGGCATTCCCGGCAGTCGGCGCCGCCATCCTTTTCTACAATCACAGTTCAACGGGCGGAACGGATGTAGTGGCACAGATTATTCGGAAATACACCAACATCGACAGTGGCAAAGCGCTGATCTTAGCCGATTTCATTCTGGTTCTGCTCACTTTCTACAATTTCGAATCACATGCCATCGCCTGGACGACCGGTCTTCTTTCCGTCACCGGTATGGTCATTAAAGATTTAGTAGTAGATAAAGTCATTGAAAGCATTAACCAGTCAAAATACTTCTTAATCGTGACAACACACAAAGATGAAGTCGCCGATTTCATCATTCAGGAGTTACATCGAAGTGCAACCGTCTGGGAATGCGAAGGTGCTTACACACATCATAAAGAATATGCTTTAGTCGCCGTCATGAACAGATATCAAGGCTATCAACTACGCACACATATCCGCAATATTGACAAAAAAGCGTTCATTATCGTCACAAGCAGTTCAGATATCATAGGGGGAGGATTCCGACAGGTATAATATGAACTACTTCATTGCAGATACCCACTTTTTTGACCGCAAGATCATTGGCTATGACCGCCGTCCCTTCGCAAATGTCGAGGAAATGAACGAAACCATGATCAGAAACTGGAACAACACAGTCACCGACTCCGATACCGTTTATCTTGTCGGCGATTACTCCTACGGTTTCGGTGCGGATATTGTCTCCACAGCACAAAGACTCAAAGGCAAAAAAATCCTCATTAGAGGAAACCATGACAATGATGTTAATTTAAAGTACTCCTTTGTTGCCATCTACGATTATCTGGAAGTAAAATTGCCTGAAGGGCTGATTATCCTCAGTCATTACCCACTTTCTTCCTTTAAAGATATGCAAAAAGGCGGTACGATCCACATCTATGGTCATGTGCACAACAGCGCAGAGGCAAAAGTAGCGGATGATGTATACAAAACTTTGCGCGCCCTTCCGGATCGGAACTACAACTTCGAAGCGTACAATGTCGGCTGTATGCAGGACTACATCGGTTACACCCCCAGAACGATCGCCGAATTACGGGAACGTATCCTGCGATATCCACTGAAATTTGACCGATGAGAGAAATGCCAAATCTGCCGCTTTTGACCAACCGCACTTTGTAAAAATCAAAGAGAACTTTAGACAAAGCGGTTTCCGCAAGGAGAACAAAGCCTTGGACTCCTTCTTCAAAAAGTAAGATCTTCCTTCATCAAAAAGCCGCCTGCAGAAAAAACTGCAGGCGGTACTTTTTTAATTTAGGATCAGTCAATAACGACTTCGTGACCGGTTCTTGCGGATTCGTAGATCGCGCAGAGGATCTTCATGATGGTCACACCGTCTTCTGCTGGAGCTTTGCATACTGCTTCGGGGTTGATGCAGCAATCGACATAGTTGTCAATCTCCTTCTGGAAGAAGTCGCCCATGTCAGCCTTTGCACCATTGAGGGTGACGTCCGTCATGTAGTCATACATCTCAGAGGTGAGTTCAAGGTTAGAGCCGTCCAATTTTGCGCCGCCCTTTGAGCCAAAGAGTTCGATCGCACCGGAACCCTTCTTGATATTCAGAGAGAAGGATGCTTCAACAGACAAGATCGAGCCATCCTCAAAACGGATCATTGCCACCGCTAAATCTTCCACGTCACAGATGTCATGATCGGTTCTGGAAGCAGAATAGTAAGCCTTAGGGGTCTTCAAATTCGGTCTGTTCAAGAGTTTCTGCCATGTAGCACCGTAAACGGACACCGGCTTCTTGTTGCCTTCAATAAAACGAACAAGATCGATAACATGTACGCCGAGGTCGTAAAGAGGACCGCCGCCGGAACGGGACTTGTCGCCGAACCAACCTTCGGGGTTACCGTTTCTTCTAAGGTAAGAAGCCTTTGCATAGTAGATATCACCGAAGAAACCTTCGTTTACAAGGTCTTGGATCAATGCGCAGTCATTGCCAAAACGGCGTACAAAGCCGATCTGCAGGTGTTTGCCGCTCTCTTTTGCCGCTGCAAGCATTGCCTGTGCATCTTCAACGCTGGTCGCCATCGGCTTCTCGCAAAGAACGTTCTTGCCTGCCTTCAAAGCAGCAATGGTAACGGGCGCATGCTCGCTGTTCCATGTGCAGACAGAAACAGAGTCGATCTCTTCCAGTTTGAGAAGTTCGTTGTAGTCAAGGAATCTTCTCTCTTCCGGAATGTTATATCTCTCACCCTGTCTCTTCAGCGTTTCAGGGTTGATATCGCAGATCGCATACAACTCTGCATTGGGATTTTTTACATATGCATCAAGATGGCACTCGGAAATAGAACCGACACCGATAACAGCAACTTTAATCATTTCTTTCAATCTCCTTTATTCATTTATTTCAAATCAAAGCATTCTCATCTTTTCTCTTAAGAAGTTTGCAGCAAGTGTGATGTCTGCCGCCGGATCCGCACCGCATTCTCTTTCGATAGTGAGGAAGCCCTTGTATCCGATATCCTGAAGAGCTCTTAAATAGCCGTTCCAGTTGACATTACCATAGCCGAGGGGCAATTCGATGAAGGGTGCGCCCTTCTTGCTTGCCGCAATGATGGAATCAAGTACCGGATTTCCGGTAGACTCATCAGCAGTAGCCTCACCGCCTTCTTTGATGAAGTCCGTGATATCGCCTGCATACAGTTTTGCGGGATCGACATTCTTTAACATCATGCCGTCTTTTGCATGAGTATGAACGATATACTTGGAAAGACGATGAACACCTGCAGCGAGGTCGTTATCGTTTGAGCACATAACGAGGTTTGCAGGGTCAAAGTTGACCGCAACACCGGTAGAATTCAGAGTATCTAAGAAATTACCGAGTCTTTCAGCCGGTTCGGGACCGGTCTCGATTGCAAAGTGGGAACCCATCGAGTCAGCAAATTCGGCAAGTTGGAAGCAAGCTTCTTGCATGATCTTATACTTATCGCAGGTAGGATCTTCCGGAACCTGACCGATATGAGTGGTAACAATGTCTGTGCCGAATGCTTTCGCAAATTCCATGATTCTCTTGGACTTCTCGATCTTAAGCGGGTTGACTTCGGGGTTCTGGAAACCGCCGCGCATGCCTTGGTCGCCGCCAAGGTCGCCGCAGATGGCAGAAAAGACCATGCCTTCGCTCTTCACCATGTCAAGAAGCATCTTCTGACGCTCGGTGGTCATGTTGTCCACATGGTTTTCGGGCAGACCGTACGCAGTCATGTACATCTGAATGCCCTGCGCGCCAATAGCAGCCGCCTTCCTGATGCAGTCCTCTGTTTTTCCGGTGAAGGATTCAACAATAACGCCAATAGGATAATTATACATATGAATACCGTCCTTTCAATAAAGAGGATTTAAAAAAAGCAATCCCCTTCTTGCAATTTTTCTTCTAATATTGTATAATATTTTCATCAGCAATGCAAGCAACAATTGACTTATTTTTAACACAATTCTGCTTTTTTTAAAAAAACATCCGGTAAGCGATCAATCGGCTCAAGAAAGGAGAGAATATCATGAAATACGAAGTTCATCAATTAGATTCCAAAAAATTACCCTTTATTTTCAGGGAAGACGAAATGTCGGCAGGAGAAAAAGATTTTACCCATTGGCACGAGAATATCGAGATCCTTTATTTTTATCGCGGACGGGGCACGATAACGATCGATTTTTCTTCTACGGAAGCAACAACGGGTGATGTGGTGATCGTCAATTCGGAAAAACTGCATATGGTAGAGTCCGCAGACGCCGAACATCCGGTAAAATATTACTGCTTGATCTTAGACAGTGATTTCTGCATGATGAATGGTATTCCCGTCACGGAGCTGACATTTCGACAGCACATTACGGGAGATAAAACGCTCGGACGAGCCTTTGAAGAAGTTGTCGAGAGTTACCGTCTACAAACCCCTTATAGAGAAACCAAAATCCGCATTTCCGTTCTGAATCTGCTCTACGCCCTTGCCTGTGGCTATCTCGCTGAGGGAGAAGAAATAAGAGAAAACGATCCTGCGCATCTTGAAAATGTCAAAGAAGCCGTTAAATTCATAAAGGAGAACTTCCAACAAAAGATCAGTATTGATGAAGTCTCCCGCGCCGCAGGACTCTCCAAAGCCTATTTTTCGAGGATTTTTAAAAACGTTACCGGATATACCGTCGTTGCCTATATGAATCTGGTACGTTGTCGGAATGCCGCAAAACTCCTTCGGAGCGGAAAATTCAAAGTCAATGAGGTTGCCGTGCAGTGTGGATTTGAGAATATGTCCTACTTCACCAAAACTTACAAACAGGTCATGGGAGTCATGCCGTCAAAAGAAGAGTGAATCTTTCTCCGTGCGCTGCCGTAGGCGCGATCATTTTCATTTGCGGGCGCTCCGATGCAATGGTTACCTTTCGAACAGCCGGCATTCTCACGCAATTATATATATTATGGATATATAAAGGCAGAAATGTTCTCATCCCCCTTGACAATTCTAAAAATGTGTGTATAATAGAGTCGTTAATCGCTTCAACCTTTAGCGTGACAAAGCATTTCGGATATTTCGGCGGCTTGTATCGGCAATGCTGCTGTTTTCATATCAACATTTCAACATTTTCAAAAAAGGAGAACCCTCATGAAAAAGTTTTTATCCATCCTGTTGGCAGTATCCATACTGGTCGGTTGTTCCGCCGTTATGACTTCCTGCAACAGCAGCAAGAAAGCATTCGAAACAGATGCTGATGGTAATGTCATCGTCAAGATCGGTTTCATTGGTCCTTTGACCGGCGACTACGCTTCCTACGGAAACTCCACCAAAAACGGCGCAGAGATCGCCGTTGAAGAGTTGAACGCATCCGGCAAATATCCCGGCATCAAGTTTGAACTCCTTGCGGAAGATTCTCAGGGTGACAACACCAAAGCAACCTCCGCATTCGGCACGCTTCTTGACAAGGGCATGAACGTTTGCCTCGGCGGCACTCTTTCCGGTGAGACCGCGCAAGTCGTTGCAACCTCCGTCGAATCCGGCATGCTCGTTTTAACACCAACCGGTTCTGCAAAAGACTGCATCGGTGAGTCGAACGCTTTCCGTATTTGCTTCAATGACCCACAACAAGGCGAAGCAGCCGCACAAGCCATCAAAGACAACAACATGGCTACCAAAGTTGCCCTGTTCTATGATAACGGTTCCGACTACAGTACCGGCAACATTGATACCTTCAAGAAAAAGGCAGCAACTCTCGGCATCGAAATCGTTTCCGAGCAAACCTTCACTTCTTCCACCAACACCGACTTCTCCACCCAAATCACAGCGATCAAAAATTCCGGTGCAGAATTGGTGTTCATGCCCATCTACTACGCAGAAGCGGCAAGATTTTTAAACCAGGCTTCAAAACTTGAAACGATCTTCTTCGGTGTTGACGGTCTAGACGGTCTGATCGGCGAATGCGGCGAAGAAAACAAGAGCGACTGTGAAGACGTGATCCTGCTCACCCCCTTCTACGCTGACGCGGCTGAAGGTGTCACAAAGGTCTTTGTTGACGCTTACAAAGCAAAATTCAATGCGATCCCTGACCAGTTTGGCGCTGACGGCTACGACGGTGTATTCACCATCGCAGCAGCAATTGCCGCTGCCGGCTATAATGCGGACAACTTGGCAAATGTCACCGCCGACGAATTCAACGAAAAGGTAATCAAAGCAATGACCACCATTGAAGTGGTCGGTGCTACCGGAACCATGAGATGGACTGCTGACGGCGAGACTGTCAAGATCCCACAGGTACTTCAGATCAAAGACGGCAAGTACATTGTGTACTCCACAAAATGATCCTACAAATCAAACAAAAGCGGGGCTGTAAAAGGTGCTTTTACAGCCCCAACGCATTTACCGATGTGAAAATTCTCTCTTTCAACACAAGTAAATTCCACGTAAAGTTCCCTCGATCTGAGATTATGAAAGGCGTTCGCTTCCCGTGCGGATGAACTCAATAGTTATGACACTTTTTCTTGAAACACTGATTCAAGGCATCAGTCTTGGCAGTATCTATGCCCTGATCGCTCTTGGCTATACCATGGTTTACGGTATTGCCAAAATGTTAAACTTTGCCCACGGCGACATCATCATGGTGGGCACTTACATGCTCTACACCTCTATTTCGCTTGTAGCACTTCCCTCTTGGCTGGGCGTAATTGTGGCAGTTGTTTTCTGCTCGGTACTTGGCATGGTCATCGAATTTCTCGCATACAAGCCGCTCAGAGGTGCTCCTTCTTTAAATGTACTGATCACCGCCATAGGCGTCAGTTACCTTCTTCAAAATCTTGCCCTTCTCATCTTCGGTGGCAAGCAGAAAACCGTCCCTTCCGTCGCAAATTGGGATTTCTTAGACCTAAAGATCGCTTCTCTTTCTGTTTCGGGAGAGGTAGTATTTACAGTTCTTTTAACGGTCGTACTGATGATCGCCCTCACCCTGTTTATCAATAAAACAAAAATGGGCAAAGCCATGCGCGCCGTCTCGGAAGACCGTGACGCCGCAAGATTGATGGGCATCAATGTCAACCGCACCATCACTATCACATTTGCCATCGGCTCTGCGCTTGCCGCTTTTGCAAGTCTTTGCTACGGAATGAACTACGCCTATATCAAGCCCACTACCGGCTCTATGCCCGGCATCAAAGCTTTTACGGCGGCAGTCTTCGGTGGAATCGGATCGATTCCCGGCGCAATGCTCGGCGGTTTCGCCATCGGCATCCTTGAGAAACTATCCAGTGCCTATATTTCCACACAGCTGACCGACGCCATCGTGTTCGGTGTACTCATCATTATGTTGGTCGTTCGTCCGACCGGCTTGCTCGGTAAAAAGATCAGAGAGAAGGTGTAACAAATGAAAAATATCTTCTTGAAAATCAACAAAAAAAATGTACTGACCGTCGGCTTACTGGTGGGGCTCTACCTGTTTTTCTATATCATGCTTGTCAGCGGACAAGCAAGCAATCAGTTCAAATCCCTGATCATTCCCATTTCCTATAACATTATCATGGCAGTATCTCTGAACCTAATGGTCGGAATTTTGGGAGAGCTGTCGCTCGGACATGCCGGATTTATGGCAGTCGGCGCCTATCTTGGTTCGCTTACCTCTATACTCTTGACAGAGCATTTTCCGGAGTTACCGATGTATGTTTATCTTCCCATCGCCATGTTGGCAGGTGGGATTGCGGCAGCCCTTTTCGGCGTGCTCATCGGCATTCCCGCACTGCGTGTCAAGGGAGACTATCTCGCCATCGTCACTTTGGCTTTCGGTGAAATCATCCGAAATCTTATAGTCAACATCGATGCTCTCGGCGGCGCGATCGGACTGGATACCAAGCCGATCGTTCCGAGGACCAAATTGCAACTGACACTTTTGCCATATCTTGCAATCGCCGTAATTTTGACCACCGTTTTGATCCTCAACCTTAACCGCTCCAAACACGGCAGATCGATCACGGCAATCCGTGATAACCGTATCGCCGCCGAAGCATGCGGCATCAACGCAAACTACTACAAAGTGCTGGTCTTTGCCATTTCCGCCTTCTTTGCAGGTGTAGCAGGCACGCTTTACGGACACAGTAATGTGCTCATCAACTCAAACACCTTTTCCCTCAATATGTCGATTGAGACCCTTGTAATGGTAGTGTTGGGTGGCATGGGCAATATTCCCGGCTCGATCATCTCTGCGATCGTTTTGACTGCTCTTCCGGAACTACTCAGAGAATTTGCCGATCTGCGTATGCTGATCTATTCGATTGCGCTCATCGTGATCATGCTGATCACCTCTGCGCCGGGACTGGCATTGCTCAGAGAAAAACTGACCTTTGGTTATTGGGTAAACTACTTCAAAGCAAGAAAAGCAAGAAAGGAGGGTACAAATGAACAGTAAAGATACGATCATTTCCGCAAACGGAACCGAAATGTTCTCTCCTCCCTCCGATATTCTTATCCCCACGAGAGATGCCGGCAAAGCTCCGGTTCTCGATGTGCGCGGATTGGGAATCGACTTTGGTGGACTGCGCGCAGTGGATGAATTCAGCATCACAGTCGGGCCAAGCGAGATCGCAGGTCTGATCGGTCCGAATGGCGCAGGAAAAACAACGGTATTCAATCTGTTGACAAATGTATACAAGCCGACACGCGGCGCGATCCTTCTTGACGGGAGATCGACCGCCGGAAAGACCGTTGCAGAAGTCAACAAAATGGGAGTTGCAAGAACCTTCCAAAATATTCGCCTGTTCGATAAAATGACGGTACTCGACAATGTACGCGTTGGAATGAACAATCACATTTCCTGTACTTTTGCCGATTCGCTATTTCACCTTCCGAAGCACTTTAAAGCGGAAAAGAAGTCAACGGAGCGCGCACTCGAACTTCTTTCCATTTTCGACATGGAAGAGGACGCATATACCCTTGCAGGCAACCTTCCCTACGGCGCGCAAAGGCGATTAGAAATCATACGAGCGTTAGCAACCGAACCAAAGCTTCTGCTTCTCGACGAGCCTGCAGCAGGCATGAATCCTTCCGAGACTGCGACCCTGATGGAAAACATCCGAAAGATCCGCAACACTTTCGGTATTGCCATTATGCTTATCGAGCACGATATGAATTTGGTTATGGGCGTTTGCGAAGGCATTGCAGTGCTGAATTTCGGCAAGGTCATCGCAAAAGGCACGCCTGATCAGATCAAAAACAACGAGGCGGTCATTGAAGCCTACCTCGGCAAACAAGAAAAGGAGGAGTAGAGTATGGCAATGCTGAAAGCGGAAAATTTGAATGTATACTACGGCAATATCCACGCCATCCATGACGTCTCCTTTGAAGTCAATGAAGGAGAAATCGTCTCTTTGATCGGTGCAAACGGCGCGGGAAAAACCACCACGATGCACACAGTTTCCGGGTTGCTTCGCTCCAAGACCGGCTCAATCACCTTTCTTGACAAAAACATCTCTCATATGGAAGCGCACAAAATCGTCAATCTGGGTATTGCACAAGTACCGGAAGGTCGCCATGTGTTCTTGCAAATGACAGTTGAAGAAAACCTCGAAATGGGGGCATATCTCAAGCCCGCCACCATGAAAGAAGATCTCAAAAAGGTGTATGAACTCTTCCCCAGGCTGAAAGAACGCCGCGCTCAAATTGCAGGCACGCTTTCGGGTGGCGAACAACAGATGCTTGCCATGGGCAGAGCAATGATGAGTCGCCCAAAGCTCATTCTCCTTGACGAACCATCAATGGGACTTTCTCCGATATTAGTCGATCAGGTCTTCTCGATCATCAAAGAACTGCATGCAACAGGCATCACTGTTTTACTGGTAGAACAGAATGCGGGAAAGGCGCTTGCCATCTCCGACAGAGCATATGTGCTTGAGTCCGGTCGGATCGTCCTTGCCGGAACAGGAAAAGAGCTTGCCGCCAGCCCGGCGATCAAGAAAGCCTATCTTGGAGGCTGAAATATCACAGAATAACAACGGAACTGCCGCCAAATGCAGTTCCGTTTTTCTTCTTTTTATCGTTTGCGCGCAAAATTCCGCAAAATTCACTTGCAAATTGCGGTACAATATGATATAATAACTACCTAAGAAAGTAAGAAAGGAGAAAAAGAATGCCCAAAGCGACCGGAGTAAAAGTCATTGCCGTCAATCGCAAGGCGCGGCACGACTATTTCGTGGACGAAACATATGAAGCCGGGATCGAGCTGTTCGGCACAGAAGTTAAATCGATTCGCGCAGGCATGGTGAATTTAAAAGATTCCTATTGCGTATTCGAAAAAGGAGAGATCTTCGCAACAGGTGTTCGCATTTCTCCATATGAGCAAGGAAATATCTATAACAAAGATCCAATGCGGCAAAAAAGATTGTTGATGCACAAAAGAGAAATTCTAAAACTCTTCGGATCGGTCGGCAAGCAGGGGTACACCATCGTGCCACTCAGTTTATATTTCAAGAATTCGAAGGTCAAGGTAGAACTCGGCCTTTGCAGAGGTAAAAAGCTGTACGATAAACGTGAAGATGATGCCAAGCGGCAAGCAAATCGCGATATCGAGCGGTATGAAAAAATGAAAAGCCGCGGTTAAAACAAATAATAACCGCCTACATGGGTCCGTAATGGTTTCGACGGGGATCTTGAGGCATGATAAGCGTGGCGGGCCGGACAATCCCGAAAAAGGTCCAATTTAAAATTAAACGCTAACAATAACAAATTAGCTTTGGCTGCCTAATTAGGCAGTGCCGCGGCGAATAACGCCGCCCGTCGCACGGTTGAGTATCGCGACTTCCGTTCGGCGTCAAATCAGCGGTGAACGTGCATCGGCGGTTCGTCCTTGAACCGATCACGCAAAAAAGGGCTGCCCCAAATCCGAGCCTGTCAATCGGCGCGGAGGCGGGGGAGAACTTAAAAGATTGACTGTCCACGGAGAAAGTCATGTCAAGAGGTTTTCGGACAGGGGTTCGACTCCCCTCGCC
>CAZUWA010000025.1:0-24563 GCA_964623895.1 uncultured Lachnospiraceae bacterium
TCAAATATTTCTGGAAGGATTGCTTTGCGAGTATGTGAAATATTGCAGAGGATACGCTGCTACATCGCTGGATGACCTTTACGAGTACACAAAACATTGGGCGGCAAATTTTGTATCCCAGAGATCCGTCCATCCGTGAAATGAGGATGACGAAATAAAAAAGCGATACAAAGTCGTAAAACTTTGTATCGCTAATTTTCATCGTCGTACTCGGCGGTAATTCCCCTATGTCAGTTAGAATGCGAGAGTTTTTATCTTAAAGGAGTTTTTGATGGACAGCATAGTATGCTTTTCGGTGCTATCCCTCGTTCTTCTTTCTGAACTGTTCCTTCAGTCGCAAAGAGTTGTCAAGGATCTTTTTTCTCAGGCGGATGTTTTTTGGGGTAACTTCGATGAGTTCATCGGATGCGATGAATTCGATTGATTCTTCAAGAGACATTTTGACAGGCGTGGTCAGGCGCAGTGCCTCATCAGCTCCCGTAGAGCGAATGGCGGTCAAATGCTTCTTGCGGCAGACATTGACGGCAATATCGCCGAGTTTCGGGTTTTCGCCGACGATCATGCCTTCATAGACCGGAATGCCTTGACCGATGAAGAGCGGACCTCTGTCCTGCGAATAATAAAGTCCGTAGGAAGTGGTGATGCCCGACTCAGATGCGATCAAAGAACCGGTAAATCTGGTGGGAATATCACCCTTATAGGGAGCATAACCTTCAAAAAGTGTGTTCATGACACCTTCGCCGCGGGTATCGGTCGGAAAGTGGGAACGATACCCGAACAGGCAACGAGAGGGGACAAGATATTCAAGACGTGTACGCGTTTCACGAGGATCCATAGTTAGCAGTTCCGCTTTGCGCGCGCCCAGTTTTTCCATGACGGCACCGACATATTCGTTGGAAACATCAATATAAACGCGTTCGATTGGTTCACAACGCTTTCCGTCGATCTCTTTCATGATGACTTTCGGTGTGGAGATGGCAAGTTCATATCCTTCTCTGCGCATCGTTTCGATCAGAATGGACAGGTGCATTTCTCCGCGACCGGAAACGATAAAACTGTCGGTGGTCTCGCCGTCTCTGACGCGCAGGGAAACATCCTTCATAAGCTCGTCGTAAAGACGTTTTCTTAAATGTCTGGAAGTGACGAATTTACCTTCCTTGCCTGCAAAAGGAGAATCGTTGACTTGGAAGGTCATTTCAAGCGTCGGCTCGCTGATTTTGACAAAGGGCAGAGGATTGGGACAGTCAGGTGTGCAAAGAGTGTCGCCGATGGTGATGTTCTCTGCGCCGGAGAAACAGACGATATCGCCGGGTGCGGCAGATTCTACCGAAACTCTCGTCAGGCCGTCAAACTGATAGAGTGACACGACTTTTGTGCGTTTGATGGGCGCATCTACTTCATGATAATTGCAAAGAGCTACCGAGTCGCCGACTTTAATGACGCCGTTTTCAATTCTGCCGATGCCGATACGTCCGACATATTCATTGTAGTCGATGGAGGATACCAGCAACTGCAACGGTGACTCCGGATCTCCTTCGGGGCAGGGCATATAGTTTAGAATGGTTTCGAAAAGCGGAACAAGATCGGTACCTTCAACGTTTCGGTCTTTTGATGCTGTGCCTGCTCTGCCGGAGCAGTAAAGCATTGGAGAATCCAACTGTTCATCGGTGGCGTCGAGGTCCATTAACAGTTCAAGCACTTCCTCCTCAACTTCCGGAATGCGTGCATCCGGACGGTCGACCTTGTTGATGACAACGATGACACGATGGTTTAATTCTAGCGCTTTCTGCAGGACAAAACGCGTCTGCGGCATAGGTCCCTCTGCGGCGTCAACAAGCAGAATAACGCCGTTGACCATTTTCAGAATGCGCTCGACCTCTCCGCCGAAATCAGCGTGTCCGGGGGTATCGATGATGTTGATCTTGACATCTTTATAGTGTACTGCCGTGTTTTTTGCAAGGATGGTAATACCCCGTTCTCTTTCGAGGTCGTTGCTGTCCATGACACGGTCTGTGGTTGCTTGATTGTCTCTGTAAACGCCGCCCTGCTTGAGCATCTGATCCACAAGGGTGGTCTTACCGTGGTCAACATGGGCGATGATTGCGATGTTTCTCAAATCTTCTCTTTTCAAAGCACTCTTCCTCTTTTCATAATCTATCACAAAACGAGGGTATTGTAGCACAAATTGGAAAAAAAGTAAAGTGGGAAGATGTAAAAAATGAGCCTTTACCGTTATTTTTTTAAAAATATTGCAATTTCAGATAAAACATGCTATACTTAAAGAAAAAATATACCGAAAAATGAGGTTCAAAATGTTAAAGAAAACGCTTCTGTTCTTTTTGGCGATGGGAATTTTCTGTTTGTCTTTTTGCAGTTGCAGTGAAAGTTTGGGTGTAACAACTGCCTGTGTAGGATATAGTGTCGGAGATCAAACGGGTGAGATCTACCGCTGGCATGAAAGCGAACAGCGGACTATGCCGGCGGAATTCGTTCGGATCTTTGCGCTTTATACTGCTTTGAACGGCGGAGCGGAACCGGATCGTGACGGACAGGCTGCCGTTCTATTTAATTATAACCCATCTGCCATGAAAAAAGTGGCAGACGAGGTGGGGGGCAGGGAGGCGCTTCTTGCCGAGATGAATGTTCTTGCAAAGGAGAAAGGATTGTCCGCAACTTCTTTCGGCTCTCTGAGCGGCAGTGAAACGACGGAGCGAGAATTGGGAGATGCGTACGGTACTGATTTTGCGTTTGCATACTCTTTTTCCACTTTAAAAGATCTTCGAGAAATGGCATTGCTGTTTGCAGAGCAACCGGAACTGACGGAACTTCTTTCGAAACTCAGTTACAAGTTTCCGGGTGAGAGCAACGCAAAATACAGAAACGCTCCGCTTTTGCGAAAAAATTCAGAATATTATCTTGAAAATGTTGCGCTGTATTTGGCAGGAAGCGTGACTTTTGCAGACGGAAGCAGTGAATATATCGCGATTACGGTGCTGAATGGCGCAGACAAACAGAGTGTTTCAGCTGTTGCGGAACGAAGCGGGCGGGATGCCACCGAACCGTTTGCTGCATGCGACGGAGCGAACCTTGCCGGTAAGGTGCTTGGAGAGGACTACGGTTTCATCTATCGTCCGGTCGAGCAAACGTTGGGTGGCGGCGGTGTTGCCATTGGCGCGGGATGGTTCGGGATCACCATAGTATTGATCGTTATACTGCTAGTATTGCTACTGGCTGCGGTCGTGGTAGTCGGTATCATCAATACCGCTAAACGTAATGCGGAAGGACGAAAGAAATATTGTAATAGGCAGGAAGATATTGATAAAAAATAGAAAGTCTTGGCAGAGAGAGCAAAAAATTCAATATGTATTGTGATTTTTTTGCGTATTATGGAGTTTGATCAAAATTTGCGATTTTATATTGCAAAGTATTTTGATTTATGCTATAATACCCAAGGTATCCTATACTGAGTAAAATATAGATGTGAGGTGAGAATATGGACGGCAGTAGTAGTGGTCGAAGTACAGGCAAGGTGATCATATATAGTCAGACTATCGGCGGTTGCAAACCGTCTGTATTCTGACCGTTCTCTGTTGCGCGAAAATATTATGAACACCATTGTCCGTTTCTAAAACTGCATTACATTGGCGTAAGGCGAGTGTAGTCAAGTTGATTTGTAAGTGACAATGGTATTTTTATGCCCATTTTTACATACAGATTGATAATCTATGCTCGCCTTTACAACAAATATTTGATGTGTAAAGGAGGCACAGGACAATGAATGTAAAAAACAACATTCAAAACAAAAATGCTGTAGAGGTACAGCATCCCGATTATAAATCGGAAGTTGCAGAGATTATTCGCAGTAATCTCACACCCAAATTAATGCGAGATCGCATTCTTGCATATCATGAAAACGATATTGCAACCGCAATGGATTTGTTGAAAAAAGATGAACGTGGCAGGCTTTACAGCATTCTGAGTACTGATACTTTGGCAAGTATTCTCGAATATTCGGAAAACAGAAACGAATATATCAGCGAACTCAATGTGCGAAAGAGGGCTGTTATTCTCTCTCGATTTGAAGCAGCAACATCGGTTGACTATCTTCGTGGATTGGAAAAAGCAGACCGTAATATGCTAATAGACTTGATGGAAGAAGATACCAAACGTGAGATTTCATTGCTCAATTCCTTTGATGCGGATGAAATCGGCAGTAAAATGACTACCAATTTCATTAGCATTTACGAAGGAGTAAGTATCCGTCAAGCAATGAAGCAGCTTGTCGATCAAGCGGCGGAAAACGATAATATTTCTACTATTTATGTGATTGACAAAGAAGGAGTGCTTGTCGGCGCGATTGATTTAAAAGATCTGATTATTGCTCGTGAAAATACGGAACTTGCCGGCATTACCGTAACATCATATCCTTATGTATATGCCAATGAACTGATCGAGGATTGCATTGAACGCATAAAGGGCTATTCCGAAGATTCGATTCCCATCCTCGATTCCGAAAACAAACTCAAGGGTGTTTTAACATCACAGGATATAACACAACTTGTCGACGATGAGATGGGCGATGATTATGCCAAACTTGCCGGTCTTTCGGCAGAAGAAGATTTGTATGAACCGCTGAAAAAAAGTATCGTTAAACGTCTGCCGTGGCTTATTGTGCTTCTTGGGTTAGGTTTGGTAGTATCAAGTGTTGTAGGAGCCTTCGAAAATGTCGTCGCTCATCTTGCCATTATTGTCAGTTTTCAATCGCTTGTTTTGGATATGGCCGGTAATGTAGGAACGCAGTCACTTGCGGTAACCATTCGTGTTTTGATGGATGAAAAACTAAGCGGCAAGCAAAAAATGTACCTTATGGGGAAGGAAGCGCGTATAGGATTTACAAATGGATTTATCTTGGGATTGTTGTCTTTGGTCTTTGTCGGATTATATCTTATCATATTCAAAAAACAGTCTGCAATATTGGCATTTTCGGTTTCCGCTTGTACAGGCATTGCTTTATTGATTTCTGTTTTTCTTTCGAGCATAACCGGAACGGCAATACCCTTGGTATTGAAAAAACTTAAGACCGATCCGGCAGTAGCGTCAGGTCCGTTGATCACAACACTGAACGATCTGGTTGCCGTTGTTACTTATTACGGTCTTGCTTGGCTCTTGCTGATTAATTTTCTGCATTTGTAAGACCGATATACAGAACTTTTTTGTCAATACTTCGACGTTGATTTGTGCATATGATGCTGAAAAACGAAAAAAGAAAACAGTTCGATAATACAAAGTGGCGGTACAGCATTTGCTGTACCGCCACTTTACATAAATACTTCGTTGTCGTACGCGAACCACACGGTTAAGACCTTTTGGATGGTTTCAAATTACTTGTACTTGCGTTTTCTTGCAGCTTCCGACTTCTTCTTTCTCTTTACGCTGGGCTTGTCATATTGTTCTCTTTTTTTAACCTCAGCGAGAACCCCGGAGCGAGCAATGGATTTCTTGAATCTGCGAAGAGCGCTGTCAAGTGTTTCATTTTCTTTAACTCTGATTTCTGCCATTTTCTTTTTCCCTCCCTCCGCATTGCAAGCATTTAACTCCATTATTATACACGAAGATGTTATTTTTGTCAAGTGGGATTTTTGAGTTTTTTTAACTATTTTACAACGATGTTGACCAGTTTTCCGGGAACGACGATTTCTTTTAAGATCGTTTTTTCCTTGATCGCCGTTGCGACTTTGCTGTCCGCTTTGGCGGCTGCAAGCATTTCATCTTTGCTTGCGTTCGCAGGAACAGTGACTGTGCCTTTGAATTTGCCACAGACTTGTAGTGCAATTTCAATTGTTGCATCTACTGTTTTCGATTCGTCATATTCCGGCCAAGTTGCCATGGAACAGAATCCCGTTCCACCGATGGTCTCCCAGATCTCTTCGCAGATGTGCGGTGCGAAGGGGCAGAGCAATTTGATGAAGGTTTGCAGTTCTTCTACGGTGATGCCGGTGTGATTGTCTATCTCATTCAAAAGCGTCATCATTGTCGCGATGGCGGTGTTGAATTTCATGTCTTCGATATCCAAGGAGACCTTTTTGATGGTTTTGTGGAACACCGTCTCCAGTCCTTCGGTGACGCCATGTCCTTTGACTTTGGAAGGCAGGTCTGCAACTCTGTCCAGGAAGCGCTTACAGCCCTTGACAGAGCTTTCGTTCCAAGGAGCAGCTGTTCCGTATTCGCCCATGAAGAGCACATAGGTGCGCAGGGTATCTGCGCCATACTGATCGACAACATCGAGCGGATCGACGACATTACCAAGTGATTTCGACATTTTTACACCATTTGCGCCGAGGATCATTCCTTGTGCAGAACGTTTTGCATAAGGCTCGGAGGTGGGTACGACGCCGATGTCGTATAGGAATTTGTGCCAGAATCGGGAATAAATCAGGTGTCTGGTGACGTGCTCCATGCCACCGTTGTACCAGTCGACAGGTAACCAGTATTTGAGCTTGTCCTCGGCGGCAATGCAGGTGTCGTTATGCGGATCAATATAACGGAGGAAATACCACGAAGAACCTGCCCACTGCGGCATGGTGTCGGTCTCTCTCTTTGCCTTACTGCCGCACTTAGGGCAGGTACAATTTACAAAATCGGTGATCTTGGCAAGCGGGCTTTCTCCTCCCTCGCCGGGGGCAAAGTTTTCGATATTGGGTAACCGTAGAGGCAGTTCTTCATACGGAACGCCGACCATTCCGCACTTGGGGCAGTGCACGATCGGGATCGGCTCTCCCCAATATCTCTGGCGATTGAATGCCCAGTCTTTCATTTTGTACTGCACACCCTTTTCACCGATGCCTTGTTTTTCCAAATATTCTAACATTGCTGCGATCGAGTCTTTTTTGTTGGTGTATTGATTGAGGAAATCGGAATTGACCATCGGACCGTCGCCGGTGTATGCTTCTTTTGCGATGTCTCCGCCTTTGATGACTTCGATGATGTCAACACCAAATTTCTTTGCAAAGGCGTAGTCTCGTTCATCGTGCGCGGGCACCGCCATGATTGCACCGGTGCCGTAACCCATCATGACATAGTCGGAAATGAAGATCGGGATCTCCTTGCCGTTCACCGGGTTGATAGCGGTGAGACCTTCGATTTTAACGCCGGTCTTGTCTTTGACGAGTTGTGTTCTTTCAAATTCGGTCTTCTTGGCGCATTCTTCTTTGTAAGTGTCCAGTGCTCCGATATTTCCGATTTGTGCTCTGTATTTTTCAATGAGCGGATGCTCCGGCGCAATGACCATAAAGGTAACACCGTAAAGAGTATCGCAACGGGTAGTATAGATGCGCAGAGTTTCATCCGCTTCTTTGATCTTGAAATTGACAAAAGCACCATACGATCTGCCGATCCAGTTTTCCTGTTGCATACGGATGTTTTGCGGATAGTCAACGGTATTTAAGCCGTCGAGCAATTTGTCCGCATATTCGGTGATCCGCAAATACCAAACATCTTTTGACTTTTGAACGACTTCGCTTCCGCAGATGTCGCATTTTCCGCCTTGACTGTCTTCGTTTGAGAGGACGACCTTGCAGGAAGGGCAGTAGTTGACGAGTGTCTTGTCTCTGAAAACAAGACCGTTATCGAACATCTTTAAAAAGATCCACTGTGTCCATTTATAATAGTCTTCATCGGTGGTGTCAACGACTCTTTTCCAATCAAAACCGAATCCGACTTTTTTTAATTGTTCTGTAAAATGCGCAATATTTTTGTCAGTGACGACGCGTGGGTGAACATTGTTCTTGATCGCATAGTTTTCGGTGGGCAGACCAAAAGCATCAAAGCCCATCGGGAAGAGGACGTTGTAGCCCTGCATTCTTCTCTTTCTGGTGACGACTTCCAACCCACTGTATGCTTTGATGTGTCCGACGTGCATGCCTGCACCGGAGGGGTAAGGAAATTCAACCAGTCCGTAAAATTTGGGCTTTGAGAAGTCATCGCCGGCTGAAAAAACGGAGGCTTCTTCCCACCTGCTTTGCCATTTCTTTTCAATGGTTTTGAAATCGTATTTCATGATTCTGCCTTTCTTTATTGAGGGTGCTGTTTGTCTCTGAACCCTGTATGATCTTTACTTATTTTTCTGTCAGCAATTTTGAGATGTCGATCTCGGTCGCGGTTTCCCAAAGCTTTTCGAGGTTGTAAAAGCCTCGGGTTTCTTTATTGAAAATGTGTACGATCACGCATCCGAAATCAAGCGCGATCCACGTTGCTTCGTTGTAGCCTTCGATGGCTCTCGGCGCACAGCCGCACTGACCCAATCTGTATTCCAGTTCGCCTGCGTAGGACTTAAGTTGGGTGTTGTTGTTACCGTTGCAGATCACGAAGTAGTCTGCAATGATGGTTTGATCCTCAACATGCAAGAGACGGATATCTTTTGCATCCTTGATATTGAGAACTTCAATGATCTTGTCTGCGATCTCGCGCGGTGTTGCGGCAGAGAGATCGACAATTTTGAATTCTTCCATGTTCTAAATCCTTTCAAGGTACATCGACCTTCAGTATATCATAAAATTGTGTAGTTTACAAGAGTATTTTTGAGAAAATTGTAACATTCCAGTGTGAGCGGATGGATCGTCGCCTTTCTTTCTTGCAAATGTTCTACGGTGTTCTCTAAGTAGCGGAGCAAGACTTCATCGATCAGCCGTTCCTTGTTTTCTTTTGTGAAATGGCTGTAAAAATCTGCTCTTAACGCTTTGCATGCGGGATATTCTCGCGTTTCTTCGATGTAATCAGCAATACATAGGATCTTGTCCGAGAGGGACATATTCGGTTTTCCTGTGGTATGACAGCGGATGGCTTCACAACCTTCTTCAGAAAGCGAAAATTCTGCATTTGCCACCGCTGCACCGGTGAATTGATGCAGAACGGGGGGGGAAGCAAGATCGACATCGGAAAGGAAAATGTTGTAGGTCTTTGCCAGTACGATCTGCTCTTTGATAGAAACTTCGTGGGTGATATCATGCAGTAATGCAGCTTTACGAAGGACCATTAAAGCATTTTCGTCCATTTCAAAGAGTTTTCCCATGCGGGAGACTTCTTTTTCAACAGAGCAAACGTGCGCTGCACGTTTTTCCGAAAGGCGGGTGAACACGGCGATTTTTAAACCATACAGACAGCCGTATAATTCTTTTTCAACAATATACCGATAGACATCGTCGTCAAGCGCTGCAGGCTTTTCGCCGCGTTTAAGTGCCGCGCGTATTTCGCTTGAGGAGACTTCATACGGTACAAAATCTGCGATCATGGTCTTTGCGCCGAATTTTTCCTGTAATTCTTGTTGCTTCTTTTCAAAAATCGCGACATTCTTTTCGGTTTCTCTGCGGTTTAATACCACGGTTGCCAACGACAGAATGATCTCGGGATGCATCCATTCCTCAAGGGTGAGGTACATATCGCTTCCCACTAGCATAAACAATTGTCTGTCCGGTTGTGAAAAGGCTTTCAGAGTGAGATAAGTGTAACTTTTTCCTAGCCTGTCGATCTCATAACTTGAAACGGTGATATTTCTGCCGCCGCACTTTTCAGAAGAGAAGACGAGTTTAGTCATCTCCAAGCGGTCAGCGGATGTGACATCTTTACAAAGTTCTTTGTGCGGTGGGATGCCTGCCGGCAGAATGTACATTTCATCAAGAGCAAGACTGTCATAAAAGGCAAGTGCGCTTTTGTAATGCCCGATATGAGGTGGAGAAAAACTACCGCCGTAAATGCCTACTCTTTTCATTTTCTTTTTGTAATGGTGTAACCGGAACGTTTTGCCGACGTGTTGGTTTTACGACCGTTTACAGAACTTTTTTTACCGAATGCACCGGTTTTCTTTATGGGCATACCACCTTTTTTTAAGGGTGCATTCGTTTTTTTCTTCGGCTGTTCCTTTTTTTCTTCTATGATGGTTAGTTTGTCAAGATCGTATTTCCGATGTTCGGGAGAAATTTTGAACAGCACGAATTTGTTACCGATGACTTGCACACCGTCTGCTTCAATCGCTTCGCAAATACCGTCGCTTGCTTCTCTGGGAGTGTATTCGCAATTCTCAAGGCACTTGATCTTTACCATTTCGTGTGCCGCCAGTGCCGTTTCGATAGAGATGAGCATATTTTCATTTACCCCGCCCTTTCCAATTTGGAAGGTGGTGTCGATGGCGGCAGCTTTCGAGCGCAAGAATGCTCGTTGTTTACTTGTCAGCATAATTTAAATCGTATTCCTTTATTTTTTCTTTTAAAAGTGTGCAGAAGAGTGTCATCGAACGCGCTCTGTGGGAAACGCTGTTCTTTTCTTCACTGCTTAATTCTGCAAAAGTTTTATTAAACGGTTCATAGAGAAACAGTGGGTCGTAACCGAAACCGTTTTGTCCTTTGTATTCCTCGATGATCCTACCGGGGCATTCCCCTCTGACGGTGAATTCTCCCTTTCTGGGAATGACTAATGCGACAACCGACACGAAGTGTGCGCTTCGCTTTTCGGTAGGAATTCCGTCTAAAAGAGAGAGCAATTTTTCATTGTTCTTGGCATGATCGCACGGTTCTCCCGCAAAGCGCGCAGAATAGATACCCGGAGCGCCGTCAAGGTGATCGACGGCAAGCCCCGAATCGTCCGCCATGGCAATATAGCCCATAGATGCGGCGGCACGTGCTTTGATGAGGGCGTTTTCTTCAAAACTGGTTCCGTTTTCGACAATCTCCTTGTGAAACCCGATCTCGGCAAGTGAGAGCACTTCGATCTCGGCGGAAACATTTTTCTTCATGATGTCGCGAATTTCTGCGATTTTGTGTTTGTTGTTGGAAGCTAAGACAAGTTTCATGTATCTTCCTCGCTGAAGTCCGCATCGGCAAACAACGCATCTACGAAGTTGTGACGGTTAAATTTTTGAAGATCGTCCACTTTTTCACCTACACCGATATACTTTACAGGAATGTTCAGTTCTTCCTTGACGGCGAAAATGATCCCGCCTTTGGCAGTACCGTCCAGTTTGGTGAGGACAAGTCCTGTGATCTCTGCGGCATTCTTGAATTCTTTTGCCTGAATAACGGCGTTCTGCCCGGTAGTTGCATCAACGACCAGTAGATTTTCTCTTGTGGCATTCGGCAGTTCTCGCGTGAGCACACGATTGATCTTTGCAAGTTCGTCCATCAGATTTTTCTTATTGTGAAGCCGTCCGGCGGTGTCGACGATCAAAACGTCTGCATTTCTCTTTTTGGTTGCCGCCGCGGCATCAAAGACGACGGCGGCAGGATCGGAACCTTCTCCTTGCTTAATAAGATCTACCCCTACGCGGTCTGCCCAGATCTGCAGTTGGTCGATTGCTCCTGCGCGGAAAGTATCTGCTGCGGCAAGTACGACTTTCTTTCCCTCTGCTTTCAACTGTGCGCTGAGCTTGGCAATGGTGGTAGTCTTGCCGACACCGTTGACGCCGATGACGAGAATGACCGAAGGTTTGCTTCTGAGGTCCAGTTCGGTATCCTCTCCGATCATTTCGCAAAGAATTTCTTTTAGGACACCCAGTGCTTCTTCTCCGCCTTCGATTTTGCGTTCTTTGAGTTCGTCACGCAGGCGCACGATGATCTTTTCGCTTGCCGCATAGCCTACATCCGACATGATGAGCAATTCTTCAAGCTCCTCAAGAAGGTCTTCGTCGACTTTGCGCATGTTTTTAAACAGCTGATGTACCTGTCCGAAGACCGAATCTTTCGTCTTTTTAAGACCTTGTTTTAGTTTTTCAAAAAATCCCACGATATTCTTCCTTTCGGGTTGATGATCAGGTTGTTTTTATACCGATCTTGGCTTCCACCTCGTGAAGGTGCAAAGGCAAAACCTTGGAAATGCCGCGTTCGCTCATGGTGACGCCGTACATGGTGTCGGCTTCCTCCATTGTGCCGCGACGATGGCTGATGATGATAAATTGAGTTTTGTCCGAATAATTTTTTGCATATCCCGCGAAGCGCGCCACATTGACTTCGTCCAAAGCCGCCTCGATCTCGTCGAGCAGGCAGAAAGGGGCAGGGGTGACACGCAGGATGGCAAAGAAGAGGGCGATGGCTACAAACACCTGCTCGCCGCCCGACAGAAGGCTGAGGCTTTTGATGATCTTGCCGGGAGGAGCAACGTTGATCTCAATGCCGCTTTCCAGAATGTTCTGCGGATCGCTTAACGACAGTTCTGCCGTGCCGCCGCCGAACAACTCGGCGAAGACAGTTCTGAAGTTGTCGTTGATGGCGGAAAATACCTCGGCAAATCGGTTTTTCATATCGTTTTCAAGTCCGGAAATGACGTTCAATAGTTCATTTTTGGCAGTGATCAGGTCATCGTATTGGGTGCGGAGGGTATCGTAACGCTCTTTGACTTCCGTATATTCGTCGATTGCGCCGACGTTGACTGAACCGAGATCCTTGATCTTGTGCTTTAGTCTGTTTGAGTGCAAGACCGCATCCGCACGCGTTGCTTCGGTTACTTCGGTATACCCGAGTTCTTTGCTTGCGGCATAGGTCAGTTCATATTCCTCCCAAAGACGTGTGGTGTAGCGGTCCTGTTCGGTTTTGATGGCTTCGTTTGCCGCTTCCAGACGAGTATATTCCTGGAGCATTTTTTCGCGGTGCTTGCTTTGTTCCCGTTGGCGCACGCGGATGCCTTCGCTTTGCTTTTCGAATTCCTCGATCTCTTTTTTTAATTCTGTATTTGCCTCTTCGATCGATCTGATCTTGTCAAGGAGACTGCTTGAAAGAGTTTCTTTTCTTTGCTTTTCTTTCTCCGCAGAAGTCTTTCGAATGTTTAAGCGCAGGAGTTCTTCCGCGCAACGGTCTGCTTCTGCTTTGAGGTTGAGCGTGTCGACAGTGGTGCGTTCGAGATCCCGTTCAAGCGAGAGCAGATCTTTTTCAAGGATGCCTTTTTCAAGGAGCAAGGTGTTTTTTTGTTCGATCGATGTAGTTCTCGTCTCTTCAAGCCGATGTATTTCTTCTTCGGCATGTTCCGTTTCTTTTTGCAGTCGGAGCAGTTCTCCCTCTTTTTCGGCAATGTCACTTTCCAATTTTGTCCGACGGCTGTCGTAACTTGCCATTTGATCATGAAGGGCGGTAAGGCTTTCCTTGGAGGTGGAAAGCAGGGCATTGTCTTCCTCCAATTTGCTCTTAAGTAGGGTATATCGGGTTTCTTCTGCGCTGTACAGAGTGTCAAGCAAACGAAGTGTTGCGGCTTCGCTTTCTTTGCACGTTTCTGCTTCCGAAACTTTCTTTTTTAGGGTTGAGATCTCTGAAAGAAGGCTTTCCTTCTTACCGTTCAACTCCTGTTCTTCCTCGCCGAGACGCAGGATTTGCGCACCTCTTGACAGCATTCCGCCGTCTTTTCTGACAGAGCCGCCTGTAAAAGATCCGCCTGCATTGACGATTTGTCCGTCAAGAGAAACGCTTTTGAAACGGTAGCCGAATTCTTTCGAAATGGCGGCGCAGTCATCGATGCTCTCGCAGATTACTGTTCTTCCAAGGAGATATTCGATGACCGACAGATATTTTTTGTCGGAGGTTACCAATTTGGAAGCTATGCCGACAAATCCGGGCATTCTTTCCAGTTTCCGATAATCAATGCCGAGCTGTTGGGACTGTACAGTCGAGAGGGGATAGAAGGTCGCTCTACCGCTACCCGAGCGCTTTAGTTCCTCAATAGCGGATTTTGCGGCACTTTCATTTTCTACAACGATGTTTTGAAGTGCTCCGCCCAGGGCAATCTCAATGGCAGTGGCATACCGTTCCCCAACGGATATCAGTTTGGATACCGGTCCGCAAATGCCTTTTAGACGTCCTTCGGCTGCTTTGTTCATGACTTGTTTGACCGAACCCGCATAGCCTTCAAAATGCTCCTCCATTCGACGAAGCAAGCGAATGTTTTCCGCAACGGTGTTTGCGCGCACTTCGGTATCTCTTGCAAGACGTTCCTTCTCCGAAATGTCTGCATTGATGAAGACAATATTCTTCTCGTAATTTGCGATCGTTTCGGCAATCGCACCTTTGCGCACAGTGTAATCTGACAGTGTTTTTTCTGATGAAAGAATACTTTTTCCGGTGGTGGTAATCCGCTCGGTGATCTCGTCGATCTGTTCTTCCAAATCTTCTTTTCTGGTTGCCTCACCGAGTTTGGTACCTTCCAATCCCGAAAGTTCCAGCTTTAAGGTTTGCAGTGTGGTTTTTTCGGCTTCTGTTTGCCCGAGAAGATCAGTGCGCCGTTCGGCGGCATGAGAGAGGTCATCACGCAGATTTTCCAGTGTTTTTTGCGCCCTTTCAAGAGCAACGGCGCTTGTGGCAATCTCTTCTTTTTTGCTTTCGATTTCTTTTTGTAACCGCAGGACGCTGTCTGCCGAAGCCTGACCGTCGGTAGTCTTCTTTTGCTGTTCGGCAATCAAGCGCTTTTCTTCTGCGATCGTGTGCTCGATATCACGTTCGAGAAGAAGGGCTTCCGCTCCTGTGGTGTGGCGTTGTTCGGTGAGCATGGAGATTTCTTTTCTCGATGCTTCGCTCTTTTCCATGTTTTCGTGACTACGGGTATACAAAATATCAAGTTGACGATCTAATCCGGACAAGGTGTCCTCTGCCATTTCCAGTTCGTGCTTTGCAATTTCATAATCCATGCGGAGTTTTTCGCTTCTGGTCAGAATGGAGTCGATCTCGTAAAGCCAAAGCGCGACATCCACAGACTTTTTTTCAGCGAAAAGTTCGATATACTTTTTTGCCTTTTCCGCATCTTTTTCAAGTGGACCGACTCTGCCCTCAAGTTCAGACAGAATGTCGGTGATCCTTGAAAGATTGTCCTCTGCCTTTTCGAGTTTCCGCTCTGATTCCGATTTTCTCTGGCGATATTTCGAAATGCCGGCGGCTTCTTCAAAGATGCCGCGGCGGTCTTCACTTTTTTTTGAAATGATCTCAGCAATCCGTCCCTGACCGATGATTGAATAGCCCGATTTGCCGAGTCCCGTGTTCATGAACATTTCGGTGATGTCACGCAGACGAACGCTCTTTCCGTTGATCATATATTCGCTGTCGCCCGAACGGTAGTATTTTCTGGTGACGGTGACCTCGTCGTATTCTACCGGCAGAGGGATCTCCCCGCTGGTGTTGTCAAAGGTCAACGACACTTCGGCATAACCCATCGGTCGGCGGGTATCGGTGCCGCCGAAAATAACGTCTTCCATCTTGGTTCCGCGGATGTTTTTGCTGGAGAGTTCGCCCAGAACCCAGCGGATGGCATCGGCAATATTTGATTTTCCCGATCCGTTCGGACCGATAACAACTGTCATGCCGGTGTCAAAGGCGATCTTTGTTCTGTCGGGAAAGGATTTAAAGCCTTGTAATTCCAGAGATTTTAATCTCATTTTTATGACCATGGCTTTCGCTTTTACGAAAGCTTCCTTTCTTGTGGGATGGGGCAAGTTTTGCGAAGAAAAATCGCTACAGCTTCGGTGGCGAAAGCCGCAAAGTGTGCTTGGAAGTTCGATCTTTCAAGTCGTGACTTTATTTAGCATGACCTTTACTTGTCTTTTGATCAGTGTTTTATCTTCCTTGAAGAGAATGGTACAACCGAATTTTTCCTCTAATTTTTGCCTGTTTTGTTTTTTCTGTCCGATGGCTTTTGAGAGCGCCCCTCTCGCCACTGAAACTGTATATTTTTTACCTTTTGGTGCATTTTCTTTTTCAAGTTCTGCGGTAATGGCGGCAAGGAACAGTTCTCCTTCCACCAATTCTCTGTATGCGGGATGATAACAGCCTGCGATCGCATCCTCCTCACAACTCTCTTCAGCGCAAAGCCCCATCCGCAAGACGTTCACACCCGCCTTTTCGAAGATCGGTAGGATGACTGCACCACGCCGAACACCCTCTTCAAGGGTGAGCGGTATATACTGCTTTTCTTTATAGAGCGTAGCAAGGGGAGAATGTTTCAGTACCACGGTCGGATAGATGCGCGTGGCATCCGCGCCCATTTCGCAGATTGCTTGTGCGGTCTCGATCTCTTCTTGAAGGGTCGATGCGGGAAGCCCCAACATCATCTGCCCTGCCAGAGAAAAGCGTTTTCTTTTGCGTATGCGTCGAAAAGCGTCGACTGTGTCGGCAAAAGTGTGTCCTCGTCCGGAGACTGTCAAAACCTCATCAGACGCGCTTTGCACGCCCAACTCAATGGCGGTGACGCCATATTCTTCCAAAATGTCGAGGATATCCTCTCCCACTGCATCGGGTCTGGTCGAGAGACGAATGCCGGAAATACTGCCCTTATTCCGCTCGTTTTTGCCGATTTCAAGCAGTTTTAACATCAAAGAGCGGTCAATGGCAGTAAAGGAGCCGCCAAAAAAAGCAAGTTCTGCTTGTCTTCCGTGGAGAGTTGCCACTGCGGCGGCGATTTCTTTTTCGACCGTTTCAAGGGAAAACGCATTTTTTCCGGAGATGCGTTTCTGATTGCAGAAGATGCAATCGTGGGGACAACCCATATGTGGGATGAAGAGTGGGATATTTGCATGTTTGGTGGTCATTTCTTTTTGCCCGGCGTCCAGCCGAAATAGGCAAGTGCTTCCTTAGCGGCTTCCTGCTCTGCGGCGCGTTTGCTTGGTCCCATGCCCTTGCCGATGATGTTGCTGTTGAGGTGCACTTCCATTTCAAAGGTTTTGTTGTGCTCCGGTCCGTATTCCGCCACGGCGATATATTCCAACCGCTCGCTATGCTCCGTTTGCACGATTTCCTGTAAAATGGTTTTGTAGTCTCTGTTTTCTCCTGCTGTCTCCGTTTCCGCGACCTTGCGACGAATGAAGGGTAGGGCGACGCTTCTTGCGGCTTCCAATCCTCCGTCTAAATAAATTGCGCCAATAATGGCTTCAAAAGCATTTTCAAGTGTAGATTTTCTGCTTCTGCCGATTTCGTTGTTTTCTCCTTTGCCGAGATACAGGCATTCCCCGACACCCAATTCTTTTGAGTATTCCGATAGGGCGATATCTCTTACGGCAAGCGAACGGATCTTGGAAAGATCCCCTTCACTGTCCTTGGGGTATTTGTTGTAGATGTGGTCGGAGGTGATCAGTGATACCACCGAATCTCCAAGGAACTCAAGCCGTTCGTTTGAAGAAATGTTTTTTCCGTGCTGTTTGACTTCATTTGCATAGGAGGAATGAGTCAAAGCTGTTTTTAAGAGCGAGAGATCTTTAAAATGATATCCCAAACGCTCTTGTAAGGGGGTGAGGTCTTGCATTTCGATATCCTTATCTTTTACATTCTTGAAAAGCGAAGTTAGTCGTGAACTTTTGTTTGAATCTCCGTTTCGATGGTTTCGATGACATTGCTTGAAGCATACTTCAGTGCCTGTCTGACCGCATTTTTGATTGCTTTGCTGTCTGAGTTGCCGTGTGCCTTGATAACGGGTTTGGAAATGCCGATAAGAGGCGCACCGCCGTATTCGGCGGCATCAAAGCGCTTTTTTAACTGATACAACCGTTCTTTGAGCAGCAATTTACCGATCGTGGCGGTAAGACCGTCTTTCAGCATCTCTTTTAAACTGCCGAGCAGTAGCTTTCCTGTGCCCTCTACTGTTTTTAAGAAGATATTTCCGGAGAAGCCGTCGGTGACAATGACATCGCAACAGCCGTTCATGGCGGTGTTGCCTTCCACGTTGCCGATAAAACAGATGCGCGGATCTTCTTTTAACAGCTGATAAGCGGCAACGTGTTCTTCCGTGCCTTTGTGTTCTTCACTGCCAATATTCAGAAGTCCTACGCGCGGTTCCGGGATGTCGTACAGTTTTTTCATGTAAATGCTGCCCATCAATGCATATTGTCGGAGCATTTCTGCGGTAAAGGTCGCGTTTGCGCCGCTATCAAGTAGCAACGTCGGATTTTTGAAGGGCAGGACGGAGGCGATAACCGAACGAGTGACTCCCTTGATGCGCTTGACAAACAAAGTAGCGCCGGTCTGCACCGCGCCTGTGCTTCCGGAGGACACGAAGGCGTCTGCCTCTCCGTTTGCTAGCATTTCAAAGCCGACACGCAAGGAAGTGTCGGGTTTGGAACGAACTGACAGAGGCGGGTCGTTCATTTCAATTGTGTTTTCGGCATGCACGATGGTGATTCCGGAGAGATCCAACCCGTTGTTTTGGGCGCAAATTTCGATCTTCTCGCGGTTTCCGACCAGAATTGCTTCAAATTTGTATTCTTTTTTTGCTTCAATGCATCCCTTGATCTGTTCAAGCGGTGCGAAATCTCCGCCCATGGCATCAATTAAAATTTTCATAGTAAACCTGTTTTCTTATTTTGCAAGTTGCTTTTTCAACTCTTCGATATATGCAAGGGAACGAACGGCGTATTCCTTGTTTCTTGCAATTTTTCCACCTTTAACTTTATAACCGAGTGGTTTGATGATTCCAAAATTGGCATTCATCGGTTGGAATGCGCCGAGAGAACCGTATGCGACATACTGTGCCATTGCGCCGAGCTCACATATCGGTTCAAAAGGAATGATTTCCTTGCCGAGCGCTTTTCTTGCGGCGGAAATGCCGGCGACCATGCCGGAACCTGCCGATTCAAGGTAGCCTTCTACCCCTGTCATCTGTCCGGCAAAATAGATGTTGCCGTTTTCTTTCATGCTGTAATCGGGAGCAAGAATGTCGGGGGAATTTAAAAAGGTGTTACGGTGCATGACGCCGTACCGCGAAAATTCGGCGTGTTCTAACCCCGGGATCATCCTGAACACTCGACGCTGTTCGGAAAAAGTGAGATGTGTTTGAAAGCCCACCATGTTGTACATCGTTTTTTCGTTGTTTTCCTGACGGAGTTGCAAAACGGCATAGGCTTCCTGCCCCGTTTCGGGAAGCGGCAATCCAACTGGCTTCATTGGTCCATAAAGAAGGGTTTCATAGCCGCGCTTTGCCATTACTTCGACCGGCATGCAGCCTTCAAATACGGTCAGTTCCTTTTGACTTTCCCTATCGAAGTCTTTGAGTTGCGCTTCTTCTGCCGAAACAAGGGCGGCGTAGAACGCGTCGTATTCCTCCTTGGTCATCGGGCAGTTAAGGTAGCATGCCTCGCCCTTTCCATATCGGGAAGCGATGAATGCCTTGGTCATGTCGATTGTAGAAGCGTCTATAATGGGTGCAGCAGCATCAAAGAAGTGAAGTTCTCCTCCGCCGATCAGACTTTTGATATATTTCGCCATCGGTTCACTGGTCAATGGACCTGTGGCGATCACGGTGATCTCTCCGTTTGGAACGGAGGAACATTCCTCATTTACGACGGTGATCAACGGATGACTTTTGATCTTCTTTTGAACATATGCGGAAAAATTTTCTCTGTCCACTGCCAGTGCCGAACCTGCGGGGACTTGAGTCGCTCTTGCGGCTTCCATGATCAGACTGCCCAGTTCCGTCATTTCCGACTTGAGCAATCCCACGGCGTTGCCGGTATCATCAGAACGAAAGGAGTTGGAACAGCAAAGTTCTGCAAAGTTGTCGCTGTGGTGTGCGGGTGTTCGTTTTAGCGGTTTCATTTCGTGGAGAATGACTGTCACTCCTTGGTTAGCAGCCTGCCATGCCGCTTCACAGCCTGCGAGTCCCGCACCGATCACATGAATTTGCGGAACGTTCATCCCTCTTCTCCTTCTGTAGATTCAGGCGGAAGCATGCGCTGATATCCGCATTTTTTGTCGGCACAAACGAGCAGATCCTTACTTTTCTTTTTAAAGAGCATTTTACCGCAGTCGGGACAAAGTTCGGCAGTCGGTTTGTCCCAAGAGGAGAAGGAACAGTCGGGATACCCCGAGCAGGAATAGAAGATGCCTTTGCGCTGACTGCGTTTTGCAACGATCTTTTTACCGCAAAGTGGGCAGGGAACCTCCAGTTCGCTAGCAGGCTGTTTTGTAAAACGGCATTTCGGATAATTTGCACAGGCGAAGAATTCACCGTACTTGCCGGTGCGGACCACCATCTGACCGCCGCACTTTTCGCAGATCATGCCTTCCGCGATGACCGGCGGTACATTTTCCTTGGCGGTCTTACCGTCTTTGCCGAGTTGTTTTGTGTTTTTGCATTCCGGATAGTTGGGGCAGGCAGCAAATTTTCCGAAGCGACCGTTTTTGACGATCATTCTTGCACCGCATTTCTCACAGATAATATCTGTTTCTTCCGGAGCGACTTTCACCTTCATGCTGTCTGCTTTTGCCATTGCAGCATCCAGTTGCTTTTCAAAAGGACAGTAGAATTCCGACAGGATCGAAACCAAATCCACTCCGCCGTTTGCGATGCTGTCCAATTTTGTTTCCATTTGCGCCGTGAAACTGTAATCGACCACATCCTCAAAATTTTCCATCAGAAGGGCAGTGGTCACAAAGCCGAGTTCTGTCGGGACAAGGCTCTTTTTTTCGTGGGTGACATATCCTCTTTGAAGAATGGTGGTTACGATCGTCGCAAAGGTTGACGGCCGACCGATGCCCTTTTCTTCCAGAACGCGCACGAAGGAGCCTTCGTTATAGCGTGCGGGCGGCTCGGTGAAATGTTGCTCGGATGAGACTTTTTCTAAGGTCAGAACCTGTCCGTCTGTCAATTCCGGAAGCAGTCCGGAGGTTTCCTCCGGATCGTTTTCCTCTTGGTAGACTACAAGGAACCCTGCAAATTTCGGTGTGCTTCCGCTCGCTTTGAAGAGGTAACCGCCCGAGAGGATATCCGCAGAAACGGTGTCGAAAGAAGCAGACGCCATCTGGCTTGCCATAAAACGAGTATAGATCAGTTGATACAGTTTGAACTGATCGGCAGAGAGATGTGCCCTGACTTGTTCGGGTGATTTTCTGATGTCGACAGGGCGAATGGCTTCGTGCGCATCCTGTGCATCGCCGTGTGATTTATATACTTTTCTCTGTGCCGGGCAATATTCTTCTCCGTACAGTTCTTTGATGAGTGCGGTTGTTGCAGTATAGGCGTCGTCTGAGACACGAACCGAGTCGGTACGCATATAGGTGATGAGACCCGTAACACCGCCGTCTGCGCCGAGGTTGACGCCTTCATATAATTCTTGTGCCACACGCATGGTGCGTGCAGATGAGAAACCGAGTTTTCTGTTGGCATCCTGCTGCAGGGTGGAAGTGGTGAAGGGCGCTGCGGGATTGCGTAGTTTGATTGCTTTTTTTACGCTTGCCACCGTGAAAAGATTTGTCTTGACGGTGTCTAACACTGCTTGTGCTTCTTCGCCGTTTGTGAGTTCAAATTTTTTGCCCTCTTTGCCGTAGAATTTGGCTGTAAAGATCTTTCCGCCTTCTGACAGGAGTGCAGACACGGACCAATATTCCTTCGGAATGAAATTTTTAATTTCCTCTTCTCGCTCTACAATCAGACGGGTAGCGACAGACTGTACCCGTCCCGCAGAGATGCCGCCGCGAACGGTCTTCCAAAGATAAGGGGAAAGTTTATATCCAACGATGCGGTCTAAAATTCTTCTTGCCATCTGCGAATTGACAAGATTCATATCGATCTCGCGTGGCTTTTTGATAGCGGTCTTGACCGCTGTTTTGGTGACTTCGTTGAACGTGATTCGTTTTGCTTTTTGGGGATCTAATTTTAGTGCATTCATCAAATGCCACGCGATCGCCTCACCCTCTCGGTCAGGGTCTGTCGCGAGATAAACGGTTGTCGCTTTTTTTGCTTCTTTGGAGAGTTCTTTGATCAGATCTCCTTTGCCGCGAATGTTGATAAAATGCGGTTCGAAATCGTGCTCGGTATCAACACCGAGGGAAGATTTTGGCAGGTCGCGCACATGTCCGACCGATGCCATGATCTTGTATCCAGAACCTAAATAGGATTTTAAGCTGGATGCTTTGGAAGGGGACTCAATGATTACTAAATTTGCCATATGGAAAATGATTCCTTTGCTATAACGAAAATATATTGATGTGCATTTTTGCGCTGTTTTGAGTTTTAAAAAAGGAGGTTGGCGGCGCGCCCTTACTTCAGTACGAATCGTCCGCCGGGTAGAGCCAACACATGCCCTTTGATCTCAAGAATTGTCAGACTTGTCATTACGGTGGTGACATTCAATCCGGTCTTCAGAGAAAGTCCGTCAAAATTCATTGGTTCCTCTGCTTCTGCCAAGGCATCGAATATCTGTCCGCAGGCATCGTTCAATCCGCTCGGACGGTCGCGTCGGATATGTTCAAGTGGGTCTTCCGACGGCTTGATCGTTTCCGATACGTGAGAGGTGCTGATCGATTTTATTTCCTTCCTTTGCTCTTTTGGTTCTTCTTTTTTGCTTTTTTTGGAGGAGACCGGTTGTTTTGCTACGGGCGTCAGTTCGATCTCCGGTTTGTAGATTGGAATGCGCTCCGGAAAGATGCAAGTCGGGTAAAGCAGAATATATTCCGACAGGATATCGGATGCCTGTGTGACGGGAACCGCGCCTTCTTTTAACAAAGTGTTCGTTCCTTCGCTGTTTTGTTCTCCGACCATGCCGGGCAGTGCGAACAGTTCTCTGCCTTGTGTTTGCGCGGTGCGTGCGGTGATCATTGCGCCGCTCTTGCAATCTGCTTCAACGATCATAGTTCCTCTTGAAAGACCGCTGATGATGCGGTTTCTGATCGGAAAGGTGGATTTCCCGGGGTGTGTACCCGGTTTGTATTCGCTGATGACCATTCCGTGCGCTTCGATTTCTTCCATAAGCGTTAGATGTTCCTTTGGGTAGGCAATGTCGATGCCGCATCCGAGAACGGCAACAGTGTCTCCGCCGGCATCGATCGCACCACGATGACAGACTCCGTCAATGCCCAATGCCATGCCGGAAACGACGATGGCGCCGGCTGATGCCAGATCATATGCCATGGTGTAAGCTGTGCGCTGACCGTAGGAGGTCATACGACGCGTACCGACCATAGCGATCGGCAGACGGTTATTTAAGTCGAGTTCTTTGCCCTTGCAATAGAGTAGTACCGGACGGCGCCCGATGCGACGCAATCGCTCCGGAAACTGTGGGGAATTGTAAGGAAGAAGGCGCACGCTGTGTTCCTTGCACCAGAAATAAATCCTTTTGGCTTCTTCGGAGGTCTTGATTCGTAGTTTTGCCTTGATCTCTTCCGAGAGATCAAGTGTGTCATACTCTTCATCGCTCGCGGCATAGATGCGCTCTGCGCTTTCCCCGAAATGTTCAAGTAAGACATCGGATGCTTTGCTTCCGGGTGAGAGACACAAACTGAGCCATATCCAGTATAATACATGACCGGTCGACATATTCCCTGATCTCCTTTTTCTCTTTATTGTCTTATTGTCGTGCGATAAATCGGCTGTACATCAAAACAGATGCCGCAACGGAGGCGTTGAGAGATTCAGCATGGGGGGACATTGGAATAAATACTGTTCCGGTGCAGATCGAAAGAATGTCTGCAGGCAGTCCGCGCCCTTCGTTTCCGACAAGGAAACAGCATTTCTCGTCATACGGCAATTCATTTAGCTTTACGGCAGCTCTGTCGAGCGCCGCGCCGTAAACGGCAAAACCATCCTTCTTCAAGGCTTCTATTGTGCCGATAGGATCATCCACCACCAAAACGGGTGTATCAAAAAGCGTGCCCATTGTTGCACGGATGGTTTTGGAAGAATAAAGGTCTGCGCAGTCAGCGGAGAGGATGATGCCGTCATAACCGAATGCTGCGGCAGAACGAATCACCGTGCCGAGGTTTCCCGGATCTCTTAAGGAGACGGCCATTAAGAAATTCATCTGTTTCCTATATAAGGTAGGAAAATATTTTTCGCCTCTGTATATTGTATCAAATTTATGCGTTTTGTCAAGTGTTTTTGCGATGCAAAACAGACCTTCCGGTGATTTTTCTTCGGTCAATTTCTCATAAACACCGCCGCTGACTTCATAGACTCTGCATTCTTCCGGCAGGCGTGCCAAAAACTCATCTCCAAGTGTGAGATCTTCACGCTTGAAGATGGTCACCAAAGGCAGTGTGCGCTCGACGGCTTCACGGAAAAGCTTCTTTCCTTCGAAGTAAAACAGCCCTTTTTCTTTGCGTATCTTGCGTTCTCTCAGCGAAATGGCGTCGAGGATCTTGCTGTTTTGTCTGGATGTGATACGTTCCATGATCGATCCTTTCAGGTATAATTAAACTTTAAAACGAAACGACGCAGAATTCGTTTCTAAAAGTAAAGGACAGACGCGTGTGCGCCTGTCCTGTGATTCATTAAAGTGCTGCTTTTGCGGTAGCAACGAGAGAGGCAAACGCTTCCTTGTCGGAAACAGCCAGTTCGGACAACATTTTTCTGTTCATGGTGATACCGGACTTTTTGAGACCGTACATGAACTGAGAATAGTTGATACCATTGGCTTTCGCCTGTGCGGAAATTCTGGTGATCCAAAGCGAACGGAAGTCTCTTTTCTTCAGTTTTCTGCCGATATAAGCATAGTTACCACTCTTCATGACGGCTTGCTTTGCCATCTTGAAATGCTTGGACTTTGCGCCCCAATAACCCTTCGCTGCCTTTAAAACTTTATTTCTTCTCTTGCGCGTCATCATTGCGCCCTTAACTCTTGCCATTTT
>CAZUWA010000026.1:0-20687 GCA_964623895.1 uncultured Lachnospiraceae bacterium
TGTTCTGAATGATTGTGTTATAAGCGAATATTGTACTTTCCTTATAGGAGACATAGGTTTTTCCTCTACTGTCAGGCAGGGGTAGTAATAATCTCCGATATCGAAATAAAAAAACAAACTGCCCGGAAGGTGTATAATCTTCCGGGCATCTTTGCCGCCAAATTTCTCAATAGGAACTACAGAAAAATTGGCTTTTTTCTTTTGGTACGATCTTTTTAAGACGGTATTTTGATCGTGTCTTTTTCTTTCGCTTTTTTACTTTAGTACTGAGATTGCGTCGCTGATGGTCTTTTCCAGTGCTTCACGACCGTATTTATCAACTTCGGTCTTGTTTTTCTCACCGTGCGTCAAGCATCCTGCGCCGCCGATGCATCCGCCGATGCACGCCATACCCTCTATGAAGTTGCCGTCTAAAACGCCCTTGCTTAGTTTAAGCAGTGCCACGCGGCAGGCTTCGATTCCGTCGCAGACGACAGGTCGAACCTCAAAGTCGATATTTTGCTCCTTCATTGCTTGAACCGCTGCATCAGATAGACCGCCGCTACGTGCGAAGATTCTGCCGTAGTAGGATGCGTTGTCAAGAACACCTTCCTCCAGTTTTTCGATCTCAAGATCGCGGCTATCAAACAGCGCTTGCAATTCTTCGAATGTGAGCACGGTGTCAACATAAGGTTTGACTGATTCCAACTGTACTTCTGCTTTTTTTGCGGTACACGGCCCGATAAATATCACCTTTGCGTTCGGTGTGGTTTCCTTTATATACTTTGCCAAAGTTGCCATCGGGGACAGATTGTGAGAAATGTGTTCTGTAAGATTCGGGAATTGGGACTTGATATACTGTACGAATGCAGGGCAACAGGAACTGGTCAAAACTCCTTTTTCGGCAAGTTCGCGTGCCTCTGCCATGGCGACCATATCTGCTCCCAACGCCGCTTCAATAACATCGTGAAAACCAAGTTTTTTTAATCCCGTTATGACTTGTCCGAGCTTTGCATAGGAGAACTGGCTTGAAATGGAAGGAGCTACAAGCGCATAAACTTTATAACCGTCTTCATTTGTGTTGCGATTTCCTTTTTTGAGGATCTCAATGGCATCGACAATATAGGATTTATCCATAATTGCGCCGAATGGACATTGATAGACGCATGCACCGCACTGGATACACTTGGAATTGTCGATGGTTGCCGATTTATCTTCATTCATTGAGATGGCTTTGACCTTGCAAGCATTTTGACAGGGGCGTCTTCGGCTGACGATCGCCGTATAGGGGCAGACTTTCGCGCAAGCGCCGCATTCTTTACATTTTGTTTTGTCAATATGCGCTACGTGATTGCTGTCAAAGGACAGCGCTCCGAATTTGCAGACATCCTCGCAACGATGTGCGAGACATCCGCGACAAGCGTTTGTGACTTCGTATCCGCCGACAGGACATTCATCGCATGCAATGTCGATCACTTCGATGATGTTTGGATTGCTTTTATCACCGCCAATGGCGAGTTTGACGCGTTCGCCGAGAATGGCCCTCTCTTTGTAAACACAGCAGCGCATAGTCGGTTCTTTTCCGGGGAAAAGACGTTCCGGAATATCCATCAACTCTTCAAGCAATTTATCGTTCCATGCCAAACGCGCTACTTCACGCAGAACCTTATATTTTAAATGTTGTACTTTAGTATCAAATTTACGCATTTTTTCCTCTTTCAGTTTAGAAATAGCTGACCTTGATGCATTTGCCCATCTTTTTTAGGCAACGGGAAAGCTCTTCAACAAGATTCATTTTAATATTGAAATTGATCGGAAGGTCCGGATTTTGGTGAGCGGGGTTGATAGCTCTGCCCACATAAAAATTAATATCCGTTGCTTCTTCGAATAAAAGCCGGCTAATCAGCGATGCGCCGTCTTTTTTAAAACTCCAGTCTTCGTAGAGTTTGTTCTCTCCGAGGTAGTCATTAGCATACTCAATAACCCTGTTCATGGTAATGACCCCCTCTGTCACCAGATCTACACCTTCAATATACGCGATCGGTGGAATATCACTGCGCTCAAAGTCAAGGCTTGCCCGTACGGGTTTGCCGAGAAATCTTGCTGCAATGGAAGAGGTCGTTCCGCCGCAGATGATGTGTTTGCCTTCCTTTGAGAAAAACAGCGACATCATGCGGTTTGCGTCATCTCTGTTTGAAGGAGGACCGAACAGAATGTTCATCGGCTCTCTCCTGCGGATTTTCAAGACGCAGGCGGTTGCGTCATCTCCGGGTTTGTTTCCGTAGAGATTGTTGCATTCATCGACCAACATGGTGGAAAGATTTTTTGCCGTATAGCCTCCTGCGGAAAGCGCAAGCATATAGTCTGCAATATCTTCTCTCTTCCACCCGAAGTTGTACTTGATTCCCATTCCCGCATGTGGACAACCATCGCTCATGGCGATAAATACATCCTCCTCTTGAAGGCGAATGACGGATTTGTAGATCTTTTTGCCTCCGATATGCATTTCTGTTTTGGGATAATCATAAACAGCGTGGTCACGGATGATGATGACTTGTGGATTGTCATACTGAATGATCTCCGCTGTTTCGTTGTTTTGAAGGTGGATGATGGTAAATGTGGAGTAAGCTACGCCACGCACCGAACAGACGGGCAAGGTTGCGGCAATTGTGGAAACGCACTCTTCTATATCAAGTCCTGCAGCCATCATGGTCGAAATGATCTTAGAAGTCAGCGTTGAAAGAATGCTTGCCTTCACGCCCGACCCGAGACCGTCTGCCAATACAATGACGGTTGAATTTTCGGTTTCTTCCACGATATCCACATGGTCTCCGCAAAGCTCTTCGCCGGCATGATTGATGCTTTTATATCCGATCTCTGCACATAAATCATTCATCGCCGATAGACTCCTTTAATTTTGTCAGGGCGATTTTGGTCTCTGCCGCGGTCTCGCCTAAGAGAGAAGCAATCTCTTGCACGATCCGCATCTGTTTGTCGACAACGGTATCGGCAACCTCGATCGTTTGCTTGTTGATCCTTGCCTTCTTCTCTTTTTCGTCCTCTTCGTCGGTGATGTCACGCATGATGCAGATGAGTATGTGGGAATCTCGGACATAAACAATGGTTTGCTCTACATATTTTTTATATTCCGCAAGATAGGTACGCCGATCGCGAACCGATCTGCCGGTGCTTTTTACCTGCATGAACACGGTAGGATCAAGAATGCGCACGACCTGTTCTCCAAGGACGTCCGATGCCGATCGGATATTCATGATTTTTCTTGCTGCGGCATTGATTTGCTGGACTTCAAGATTTTCATTGAGAACGATCAGACCGTTGGGGGAATTTTTTACGATTGTGTCGGAGAAACTCTCCGCCTTCTCTTTGAGGAAAGGCAGACACATCGAAACCTCTGATTTCCCTTGAATGATTGCTACTGCTTTTTCGCGGCAGGAATTGTAACCGCAAGAACCGCAATTCAGTTCATCGGATGGCTTAAATTTACCCATTTGACGGAGAATAGAGACGATCTCGGCCTCGGAAGGTTGCGGAAGATCACGATTCAGCACCGCAAAATGCTTTTTGATCTCCTTCTGTGGCGGTTGTTCAACATCAAAGTCCCGTTCGCCTGCATAGGCGGCTACGGTCATATAGTCTTTGACAGGTGAAACGCGGCGATATTTTTCTACAACAGGACCGCCGATGCAACTGCCGATGCAAGATGACATTTCAATAAAGCATTTGTGGATTTTCCCACTTTCGATATCCTTAAGCGCCGCAATACAACTTTTTATGCCGTCGACGGCGAGGTAAGTATATCCGGGTTCTCGCGTTGTCATTGTTTTTAAAATACCGCCGGCCGTAGGGAAGAATCGGGCGCGGCTTTCGGGAGTGCTGTCCAATTCTTTTTCAAGCTCGATCTTTTCTGCTTTCAGTAAGTTATTCAACTCTTCAAAAGTCAAAACGGCGTCAACGAGGCTACCGTAAGAATCGGCTTCGTCCTTTTTTGCAACGCAAGGACCGATGAAGACGGTCTTGGCGTTCGGTATTCTTTTTTTGATATCGGCACAGTGTGCCTGCATGGGTGAAAGCACATCCGCAAGGTATTCGACGGCATTCGGAAAGTGTTTTTGGATCAAAAGGTTGACCGAATGACAACATGAAGTAATGATGATATCTCTTTCTTCTTCATGTAGCATGCGTTCGTATTCGTTTTTGACAATGGTTGCTCCGATGGCGGTTTCTTCGACATCGTAAAAGCCGAGCTTTCTTAAAGCGCGGCGCATTGATTCGATACCGACGCCTTCGTAATTGGCAATGAAGGAGGGAGCAAGGCTGACTACAACCGGATCGCCGCTTTGAAGCAGGACTCTTACCTTTTCGGTGCCGTCAACGATTTCTTTTGCATCTTGTGGGCAAACGACAAAGCAATGACCACAGAGGATGCATTCATCACTGACGATGTGCGCTTGATTGCCTGAAAAACGAATCGACTTGACCGGGCAGTGCCGGATGCACTTATAACAATTTTTACAGTTGGATTTTTTCAGCGTCAGGCAGTTTACCAATGTTTTCACTCCTTTTTACTTTGAACGGCATTCAGCACATATGTTTTGAAAAACTCTCTGAAGTTTTCTCTTGTCACACCTGCGTGAATATTGTCATTTACTTGAACAGTGACGCCGATACGATTGCACTCTCCGATACAGAAACTGCCGGAAAGAACCACATCGTCCTCAAGATGAAATTCAGCGATTGCCTGTTCCATGAGTTCAACAATCTCTCTTGAGCCTTTCAAATGGCAGGAAGAGCCGACACAGATCTGTACAAACAGCATAATCTGACAACCTTATGCCTTAGGCAAAACTTCTTTCTTAAAGAATTCTTCAACACTTTCCGGCGTGACGGAATAGAAGGAGTCTCCTATAGTGACGCAAACGCCCTGTTGGCACTTTCCGGTGCAGAATGTCCCGCTCAGTTCGATTCTGTCACCAAGCCCGTTTTCGGTGATAAGAGACCGAAGGTGCTCCACTACCTGTCTGGAACCTTTGATGTGGCAGGAACTTCCGATACAAACTGTAATTTTGATCATGAAACTGTACCTCGAAATTTTTATATTTTTTTGTACGAATGAGAGAAGTTTTTCAAATCGAGCGAACTTTTTTTGTTGTGCGACATGTGCCGATTTTCTCGCTTCTCACCGACGGCTTTTTAAACCACTTCATTATATCATAAGTATTTGAAAAATGCAACAGAAAAAAATGCAAAAATCTACACTTTTGTAGTATGGGTAAATTTTCAAAGTAAATTCCGGAATTGAATTTGAGGTGGAACTTAACCCGAGAAAGACTTTATGGTAGAGTTTAGTCCGGGAAGGAGGCATTCCCAGACTATGATAAACAATAGAAAAAACAAACACATGGTGCTAGATGATCTGATTGAAATACAGGAGTGCCTGAACAAAGGTATGACCTTCCGAGCCATCGCCGAAAGGATCTGTAAGGATCCAACTACCGATCGAAAGAGGCGAAGCTGCACAGTAGGACGCATAAAAACAGTTTTGTCAAGACAAATGAAACCTATTCAAAGCACTGTTTGTATGCAACGGCTGTCCGAAACGAAACTATCAGGTGTGTTTTACGTATCGGAAATTGAAAGTAAAAAATAAATTGTGTTTGCGATAAAATCAAAGAAAACACTTGATTTTTCAGTGATTTCGTGATACTATTGACTTGTATAATATCAGGGGGAAGAGAAGACCATGTACACCATATCCGGAAAAATGTTTGATGAAGAACGTGCACTTTATGCACTTTCCGATTGCAAAGTTGAGAATTGTAGTTTTGAAGGTCCTGCCGATGGTGAATCGGCTTTCAAGGAAGCGCATCATATCGAAGTGGAAAATTGCACTTTTAAACTGCGCTATCCTTTTTGGCACACAAGGAATGCCGAGCTCGATCGGATCACCATGACTGACACTTGCCGTGCCGCGCTTTGGTACTGTGATTGCATTCGTGTGCAGAACAGTAATTTAAACGGCATTAAATGTTTACGGGAAAGCGGAAATGTCACCTTTGAAAATGTTAATGCAAATTCAGATGAATTCGGCTGGAGATGCCATGATTTGACTTTTGAAAACTGTAAGATCAATAGCGTATATTTGCTTTTTGAATGCAAAAACATTTCTGTTAGGAATTTTGGCATGACCGGCAAATATTCTTTTCAATACCTTGAAAATGCCACTATTTTTGATGCAGATCTGGATACCAAAGACGCTTTTTGGCATGCAAAAAATGTACATATCAAAAATTGTACTGTCAAAGGAGAGTATCTTGCGTGGTATTCCGATGGATTGACCTTTGAAAACTGTCATATCATTGGTACGCAGCCTTTCTGTTACTGCAAAGATCTCACACTGATTAATTGCACAATGGACAAAACTGACCTTGCTTTTGAATATTCCGAGGTTAGGGCAGATGTCAACGGAGAGATTCTTTCGGTGAAAAATCCCTGTTCCGGAGAGATTGTTGCCGACAGTTTTGGCGAGATCATTCATGACAATCCGGTCTATCAGAATAATTGTCGCATCACCGTGCGTCAAAAATAAATATACAGGAGGGCTCTATGGACAAAACGATAGAAACTACCAACACAGAATTTGTTGGACCTCAAAAAACAACAGAAGAACAGAAAAACATTTTTGAAAAGGCATTTTCCGGCGGACTGTATCTTGCTCTTTGTATCGTATCGACCGTCGCTGCCGCACTGTCTTTCACAAGTGGAGCAGTGGATATTGTGAGCATACTGGTCTGCATCGGTATTTGGCTGACGTACGGATATGCAAAAAAAGGCGTGTTGTCAAACAAAGTCAGCCATCTTGATCTGATCCGTGTTCCGCTTTTGATCAAGCAAATCCTTTTGATCGTTTTGGCAATATTTATTGCAGTAACAGGGCTGATTGCCATTGCCTCTACATTGATCAGCGCTACATTTATAAACGAACTGTACAGTTTACTGGATCAAGCACTCTCAGAACTGGTCAATGAGTTCATCCCGGAACTGGCACCATATGCACAGCCGATCATCGAAATGCTCTTCGGGGTTACTGGCATTGGCGCGGTCATCACCTTGGTTGTTACGATCATTGCTTCATTGGTTCTCATACTGTTTTCCATTCTCTTTAATGGCGCGGCATTATCGGCGGTGAAGAATTTCAAGTGCATGCTGAAAAATCAAAAGTTCAAACTACGCACTTTTAAAACGATGCGCATTTGGCTGATCGTGATGGGTGTTGCAAACTGTCTGACTGCGGATTTCTTGTCTGCCGCAGCAATGATCATTGCCTTTGTTTTCGTAGGTCAACTGATCGATACGCTGAAAAAGGACGGCATTGGCTGAAAAATTCTCTCCCGATCGGCAAAAAAACACACAGGCACAAGCCGTCTCACCTGACTACGAAAGGAATGGTCACAAACAAGATGAACAGCACAAATGAACGCGAACTTATCCCTACGTTGAGCGGTATGGAAGAATTTTTTAAGAAGGCGGAAGCGCTTTTTTCCGGAAAGATGTTTTTAGCAATCTGTATCGCGCACACCTGCGGCACACTGTATGCAATGTTTTTAATGCCATATTCCATTCTCTCTGTACTGATCAGCGTCGGACTTTGGTTGATTTTCGGATATGCTAAAAAGGGACAGTTACGCGAAAAAACGTTTGTTTTCAAGTTTATATCCGTACCGATGATGATTCTACAGATATTGATGATGATTTTTATCATTGCTCTTGTCATTTGTGTGTTATTCGGTGCGGTGGCGTGTATTTTCAGCACACATGAAGTGGTCATTGAAACAATCTTAGAACTGATTTCATCGGTCAAGAGCATACCGGAATGGATTTCGGCTGCAATTGAGAGTTTAACTTGGAAAGGTGTATGGGTATTGGCTTATCTGATTCTCTTCGCCGTTATCGCTTATCTGCCGTTACAGATCGCTTTTACCTTTTTTGCGAAGGGCAGGAAACTGTTTTCCTCTTTGATCCCGGTCTTTAAACAGGAAGATATCAAGAATGAAAAGCAGATGTTGTGCTACCAAAAACGATTGAAACGTTTTACGGGAAGTTTGGGAAAACTCGGGATCGTGTGTTGTTTTGTCAATCTTCCGATGGCAGTTGCGCTTTTTATAGCGCATGCATTTGCAGAAGAAATGCAGAGTATACAGTAGGAAAGTGTGAAAAAAGACTGATCAGTTTTTACTTGGTCAGTCTTTCTTTTTTGGTTTGAAATAGTGTATGATGCTTGTTATTCCAAAATGTTTCCGGTAATATAGTCTACTCCAAGCTCGACTAATTCTTTCGCACGAGCGGGATCATCTACCGTCCAACAGTTGATGGCAATATTGTTTTTTTGAAGTAGTGCGACGGTTTCTTCGTTAAGTCGATCATGGCGAACATCAAGATCAAGATCTTGGTCCTTCAGTTTGGCAATCAGTTCTTCGTTTATCTCTCCATAGTAGAGATATTGTGCAGGTTGGGTGGGAAGCAGCGAACGAAGATCCTTCATATTGCTGTAAAAGAAAGAAATGAAGATCGTATTTTCAAGATAATCCATTTCTCGAATCTGTGCAACGATTTCAGCGATATGCTCTTTTTCAAAGCGGTTTTTTAATTCAAAGATCGCTTTTTTCTCATATTTTTTACAGATCGAAAAGTATTCTTCAGGAGTAGGCAGACAAAGGTCGGCTCTCTTCATTCCATCTCTGTCAGTGAGCCGTAAAGCTCTGAGCGTATTAAAATCGCTTCCTTCTACAGATAACTCCACTCCTGCGACTCTCTTGGTATCGTCGTCATGAATGATTATATACTTGCCATCGGCAGTGCGGTGAACATCGGTCTCAATGCCGTAATAACTTCTGTTACCTGCCGCTACAAATGCCGCATTTGTGTTTTCCCGTTCAATGCCGGATAGTCCTCTGTGTGCGATCAGTTTGGTGTTTTTCTTTTCGATTTTGATGGTGTTCAGAAAGACCGCCCCCTTTTTTTATCGTTGCTACAATGATTATAATGCCGCAACGGCATTTTGTCAAGCGTTACTGCGATTATTTTGCATTTTCATTGTAGTGTTACAATAGATGTGAGACCGAAGATCAAAAAAGAATAGACAAAGTGACCGAGTTCTGTTAAAATAGAAATATCACTAACCACCCAACAGAAAGAACTCGATCACTTCATGAGTAATTATACCACAAATAAACGCTATATCGATAGATGCAGGGGGGAAATGTAGTGTGTTTTGATTATTATATAAGAAAAAAATCAACTGTATAAGTATCCTAACAACGATAAATTTGTTCGATCAAATTACTTATAATCGTTCAATTTGGCTGTGCGCTCCGAAAAAAAGAGTGTCATTATTGTGTCTTCATATGAGGATTACTTCAAGCTGTTCGGGTTGGGAATTACTAATGTGGTTGCTACATATTTAGGTCTGACTATGGGACTTCTCGTATGTTTATTGGAGATTATTGGAACGTAAAGCGGATTCGCTCCTCCTTCCGTCTGCAAAAGCGTTAACTGAATTCGTTGCTTTTTCTTGACTTTTTTGATCTCACATCATTGACCAAACTACATCTTGAAAAAGTGTTCAAAATGTTGCTATGCAAATTGTTTGTGCATGATTGTAATCGCCTTTAAAAGAGGAGCTGTAACAGTTTAACGGTTGTTACAGTTCCTCTTTGGGGATAATTATTATAAAACGTTATTTTTTACCACATTGCACAGCTTGATTCCATAATAACGAAAACATTCAATTGCTTTTTCGTCAATAATCTCGCCGCAGACTAAAATGGGTACGGCGGGTGGACAGGAAACGGAAGCTCTTGCCAAAATTCTTCCGTTTGCTTGCGCTATGGGTACAGTTTCAAATGGAGAGAGCATAGCTTCTCGCACGCGCATTGCGACCTTTGGATGGACAAAGATCGGTGTTGCGGATCTTATTATTTTCTTGCGCGGGATTTTTTTTAGCGTTTCGGTCAAAAATGTGATATTGCTTTCCTTGTTGGACGGAGATAGCATCAAGACAAGAAAGTCAGGGTCGAAAAACTCCGCGGTGATCCCTTGCTTTTCAAGAAGTTTTGCCAGATCGTTTCCTGTATAACCGTACTCCTTTGCCGCAATGGTCAGTTTGAGCGGTTCATTCCCGAGAAGTGCATATCCGCATGCGGTGAGTGCTTCTTTCATTGCATCTACAGTTGGCAAAAATGTTTCCGATGCCGCTTTATATTCTTCCGCCAAATAGCGGTTTGTCCGATCGAGAGACTCTAAGATCAGATAAGATGGGCTGGAAGAGCCGAACAGGCGCAATGCTTCCTTGACTTCTCGGTCGGAAGTGCTGTTAAAGTTTTCCGACAGGTGCAGATATGCACCGCCCGTCAACACAGGGAGTGTTTTGTGCGCAGAGTCACAGCAAATGTCGGCGCCCAAATCAATTGGGTGCAAGGAGCACGGCAGAAACTTGAGGTAAGCCCCATGTGCATTGTCCACGAGGAGCAGAACGCCATGCTTGTGACAGATTGCCGATAAGGCAGTGATATCCGCCCTGTTTCCGAGATAATCCGGGGAGGTCAGATAGACCGCAACGGGTGGGATGTCCGCAGCACTGAGTTCTTGATCGAGCTCGTTAGCTGTGATCGAACAAGAAAGATAGGTTTCTTCTTCGGCATACAGCCATCGAACAGAAAAATCCAAAAGAGCCAAGGCGCTGATGAAGGCGCTATGTATATTTCTGCCTGCCCAGATCAGCGGCTTTTTTTTATTTTTTCTTGCATACTCACAAACGAGTGCAAGCATGGCGCGGATGGTGTGAGAAGAACCTTCTGTCGAATAGAAGGTTCGACAGCCGAAGAGCGCGCTTGCGTTTTGTTCGCTTTTAAGGATAATGCCGTCTGCGTCATACAGACTGTCCGCACCGGTAATTTCGGTAATGTCCATGGCTTCGCATCCGAGAAAAGACATTCCTTTGTGTCCGGGCATATGAAAGCGTTTGTTATTTTTGCTGACGTATTCAGTGACAAAATCGCAGATGGGTGTGTTCATGAATCACATTCACGGAGTGCACGGTCTACAGCTACCATGATCGCGCATTCCATCCGTTTACAGAAGAGTTTACAGCCTGCTTCATATACACCGCGCAGTGAACCGGTGGCATGGTAGGCATTGGCGGCACAACCGCCCGAGCAGTACAGCCTTGCCCAGCAATCACGGCATTCTGGATGTGCGTAGACATTGCAAGCGGCAAAATCGGCTTGCACCTCATGATTGGTGACACCCTGCCAAATGTCTCCGAGCTTGAACTTTTCATCTCCTACAAACTGATGGCAAGGATAAAGATCGCCCCACGGGGTGACTGCCATATACTCCGTTCCCGAACCGCAACCGGAAATGCGCTTGTAAATACAAGGACCGCCGTTTAGGTCGATCATATAGTGATAGAATGTAAACGGATCGTTGTTTCTGTCATGCGTTAGCATCAGTTCCGCCAATTCTTCGTACTGCTCCATCACAATGGGCAGATCTTCTTTGGTCAATGCGGAAGGATCATCCGCCGCTGCTACCACCGGTTCCATACTGAGTTCTCTGAAGCCGAGATCAAGCATTGTTTGAATGTCGTTTAAAAAATCGGGATTGGCATGTGTGAACGTACCGCGCATATAGTAGTTTTTACCCTTGCGCGCTTCTACCAATTTTTGGAATTTAGGAACGATTTTCTCCCAACTTCCGTTTCCGGCGCAGTCTACGCGGTAGCGATCGTGTATCTCTTTTCTGCCGTCCAGACTGAGCACTACATTGCTGCATTCGCGATTGGCAAAATCAATGACATCGTCATCGATCAAGACACCGTTTGTGGTTAGTGTAAAGCGGAAATTCTTTCCCTGTTCCTTCTCTATGGAGCGGGCGTAGGCGACCAGTTTTTTTACAACATCGAAGTTCATGAGCGGTTCACCACCGAAAAAGTCCACTTCCAAATTGTGTCGGTTTCCGGAATGCTCTACCAAAAAATCGAGCGCACGTTTGCCGACTTCAAAACTCATTAAAGCGCGTTCTCCTTTATATTTTCCTTGGCTTGCAAAGCAGTAGGAGCAGTTTAAGTTGCAGGTATGTGCAACGTGCAGGCAAAGAGCTTTGATTACGCCCGAAGTTTTGGCTTTCAAAGTGCCTGCCATCTTCTCAAAGGTGTCGGGCGCAAACAGTTGTCCGGACTCTTTTAATTCCGTGACCTGTTTGTAGCACGCACGGAGATCCTCTTCGGTGATATCCTTGCGACAGGCAAATAGTTCCTTCATTTCTTTGATGAGGGTCTGTTCATCGGTATTGAGGTACCGCGCGATCATTTCATAGGCGACATCGTCCACCGCATGAACGGAGCCGGAGCAAATATCAAGTACGATGTTGTAGCCACCTAGCTTGTATTGATGTATCATAGTTCTTCTCCTACGAACAAAAAATGCCGCCGAAAAAGGCGGCATCATTTTGTATGATTATTTTTCATTCTTCTTGCTTGTGTTTTCGCACTGCTGATTTGCAATACCGCAACTGGTTTTGCAAGCAGACTGGCAAGATGTCTGACATTCGCCGCAACCGCCGTTTTGGGCACTGTCACACAGGTTACGGGTTTTAAGAGTCTTGATGTGTTCCACAGTAACAAACCTCCGAGTTATTGATTAGATTTCGATATCAACATCCGTGCGGATATCATACCACGTCCTCTATTGTATCATCTTTTTGTCCGTTTGTCAATCGGTATTGCGGAGAAAAAACGAATATTTCGTTTTTTGTGAGTTTGAGCCGACGATATTTTTGATTCCTTATATTTTGTCGCTTCCGTCATCCGGAATCACTCTTTTCATTGCTGCGATCGCACATTCAATCATACCGTCGTCCGGCTCTTTGACGGAGATGCGTTGCATCCACAGACCGGGTGCGGAAAGGATCTTGACAAGCAGATTGTCGTGTCTCCCCGCATAGCGGATGAATTCATAACCGAGTCCTACCGTCAGCGGAAGTAGCGCCAGCTTGCATAAAGATCGAAGTAGGTTGTTGAGTAGTTCGATCTCCAATCCGAAATCGGGAATGAATGAGCCGATAATGATGCCGATGATCAGCATGACAATCATGAAGGAAGTTCCGCAGCGTGGATGAAAACGCCCCATTTTGCGGACATTTTCCACTGTCAAAGGCAGTCCTGCTTCATAGCAGAAGATGGTTTTATGCTCAGCGCCATGGTACTCGAATGTGCGGCGGATGTCCTTCATCAGTGATACCGCCCACATGTAACATACGAAAATGGCGATGCGCAGAACGCCTTCAAAGAGGGATCGTACCAGCATCTGAAGATAGGGAACACCGATATTTCCATCTATCGCGCCCTGTAGCGTCCAAGAATAGATTTGTGATGGCAGAAAAATAAACAGTAAGATCGACAGCGCTATGCCCAATACCGAACCCACGATCGCTGCTCCGGCAACAAGCACGCTACTATTCGATTTTTTCTCTTGCTTTTTTTGAACGGGCGCGCTGCTTGCAGAGACGCTTTCTTGCACAGGAGTGGCTGTTGCTTGATCTTCAACAAAAGGTTCTTCGAAATTTTCGGCGGTTTCCGACGCTTTGACTGACGGTTCTTCTGTTGCTTCTGCCGCTTCGGCAGATCTTCTTTTTGTATCAAACTGTTCCGCTTCCTTCTTTTCTGTTTCTTCCGGGAGCGCTTCAAGAGGAGGAAGTCCATCTTTTTTTCTCTTTTTGTTGAGTTTTCTTAATTCTTTTTCCCGCTCTTCTTCTGCTTCCAGTTCATCAAGCCCTGACAGTTCCGCAGAGCGAAGCATACATCTGTAGCCTTGAGACATCGAAGTGATCATATTGTATGCCCCACGAATAAGCGGAAGGGTAAAGAATTTGGCGGGCTTTTTTCCGACGGTGTCCCACTCTTCAAGGATAATTTCCCCGTTCAAATGGCGCACTGCCATTGCAGAACGCTTTGGGCCGCGCATCATGATGCCTTCTAAAAGCGCTTGTCCGCCGATAGAGGTCTTGAGTTTACATTCATTGCTCACGGTATTCCTCACTGATTTCATATTTTATTTCGATTTTTACATAATATCATAAGAATGTGAACTGTATGTGAACATCAACAAAATAATTCCCTTCCTGGGGGAAAAGCTCAAAAAGTTTTACTGAAAAACAGAAAAAATCAGATTTTCCTGTTGCGCTTTTTGAAACTGTGTTATATAATGGTAAGCAGAATGAAAGGTCGGAGGTGTGTATCTATTGACACTGACTGAATTTAAGGAACAAAGCCACGGAAAGTGCGCCGAGGTTCTCGGGATCGGGGTATCTAACCTGCCACTCATTGATTTTCTTCTTTCCTGCGGTATGAAGGTGCGCGCAAGGGACAAAAAGAGCGCGGAATCGCTTGGTGATACGGCACGCATTCTGAAAGAAAAAGGGGTAGAATTGATCTTGGGAGAGGAATATCTCGAAGAACTACGTGGAGATTATATTTTTCGTTCTCCGGGTATTCGTCCGGACAAGTCGCAAATTCTTGACGGCGTAATGCACGGTGCGGTGCTGACGAGTGAAATGGAGCTGTTTCTAAAGCTCTGTCCCGCTACAGTGATTGCCATTACCGGTTCGGACGGCAAAACGACCACGACAACATTGACAGGACTGCTTTTAAAGGAATCGGGCTACAGAGTGTATGTTGGCGGAAATATCGGTATGCCGCTTTTACCTTTTGTCGAAGAAATGACAGACAAGGACTTTGCTGTTCTTGAACTGTCAAGTTTTCAACTGATGACGGTTGATATGCCCGCAAAGTATGCTGCGCTCACCAACCTTTCGCCCAACCACCTTGATTGGCACACCGGAATGGAGGAGTATATCGAGGCGAAAACACACATTTTTAGGGGTAAAGGCAACCTTGTTACTGTTTTCAATGCCGACAATCCATCCTCACACCAACTTTTATCACTTGCGGGTGGAGAGATCCGTCTCTTTTCAAGCGAAAAAATGCTTGAAAAGGGTATGTCTGAGCACAATGGGGATATTTACCTTGACGGAACGAAAATATTGTCCGATGAAGAGATTCTGCTACCCGGCAAGCATAACAGACAGAATTACATGACCGCTTACAGTCTTGTAAGAGATATTGTGCCAGTGACGGTACTACGAAAAATTGCAAGAACATTCGGCGGGGTAGAGCACCGACTCGAATTTGTCAGAGAATATTACGGTGTGAAAATCTACAATTCTTCAATCGATTCCTCTCCCAGCCGCACGGCGGCGGCGCTTTCTTGTTTCAAAGAAAAGGTGGTCTGCATCTGCGGAGGATATGATAAAGGCATCCCCTTCGCTCCTCTTGCAGAAGCCCTCTGCCGGTCTGTACGCGCGGTCGTTTTGACCGGTGCGACTGCGTCTGCCATTAAGGGTGCGCTTGATGTGTGCGAAGCAAAAGAAAAACCGACTGTCTTGATCGTGCCCGATTTTGAAAAGGCGGTACTAAAAGCTGTGGAGGTTTCCCGCCCCGGTGAATCGTTGCTTCTTTCCCCGGGATGCGCAAGTTTTGATGCTTTTCCGAACTTTATGGTCAGGGGACAGCGGTTTAAAGAGATCATCCGAGGACTTTGAAGAAAAATAATTAAAGATATAAGTACACGAAAGGATAAAAATATGGATGTTTACAAACTTTTAGATGAACTGCGCGCTGTGCCGACTGTTTCCGGTTTTGAAGACAGAGGACACGCACAGATTACGAAGATTCTTTCTCCCTATTTTGACGAAGCGCGTCCTGCGGGTGTGTGCGGACTGCTTTTCACAAAAAAATGCGGAAAGAAAAACGCAAAGAAATTTTTGATCGATGTGCACCTTGACGAGATCGGTTACATTGTTACAGATCTGAAAAAAGACGGGTTATTGACTGTGTCCGGTCTTGGTGGAAACGATTCCCGCACTTACACCGCGGCGGAATTTGTTATTCATGCGGATGAGGATATTCCTGCGGTTTCGGTAAAAAAACCGTATAGAATGCAGACGGGCAACGAGAGAAAACTGCCGCAGTTCAACACTTTTTTTCTCTTCACCGGTTATACCGCAGAGGAACTGACCTCCAAAGGAGTGAAAGTCGGAACACCGATTACAGTGAAACGAAATACAAGAAAATTGGGTGAAGAACAGATCACGGGGCCGTATATGGACGACAAATGCTGTGCCGTTGCGGCGGTGGCAGCACTGGAGGAACTGAAGGACAAAAAGGTGAATTGTGATATTTGCCTTTTGTTCTCCGCAGAAGAGGAAAGTTTCGGTGTCGGATTTAAGACCGGTGCATTTGACGCGGACGCCGATGAGATCTTTGTCGTGGATGTCGATCTCGGACATACTCCTGAGACCGATGCTGCAAAAACAGTGAAAATGAATGCCGGTCCGTCTGTTTCCATTTCGGTGCAGACCGACCGAGCGATGACGAAGCGCGTCTTGGCTGTGGCAAAGGAGAAAGACATTCCGATCCAGCCGACAATGAATGTGCGCAGTACCGGAACGAATGCTTCCGGCGCACCTTTCTTAACAGACGGCGTGTCCTGTGTCTCGATAGGACTACCGCTAAAGTATATGCACACAGCTGTTGAAACGCTGTATAAATCGGACTTGATCAACACCGGCAAACTGATCGCCGACTATATCGAAAAATATTACGGAGCAGAGGAGGATGCCAAATGAATCAAGAGTTTTACAGGCTGCTCGCGGAACTCTCTGAGACCTTCGGTCCCTGCGGATGTGAAAAAAGGGTAGCAGAACTGATCGAAAAGGAACTTTTGGGTGTCGGGGAATGTTTTTACGACAAAAAATGTAATTTTATCTGCCATGTTCCCGGAAAAGGAAAGAAAACAGTTGTCATCAGCCATATGGATGAGGTATCGTTCATGGTGACCGATATTGATGAGAATGGCTATATTCGCGTGTCCCCTACCTGTGTGGCAGACCCCGGTTGCTTCCTTGGAAAAGAGATTTTGGTGGGCAATGAAGAAGTCGTTTTTTCCGGAATCGGCGGCGGCAAGGTCTTACACCTGACGAGCGGCGGTGAGCGCAGTGATTATCCTGCGTTTGATAAATATTTTATCGATCTTGGCGCGGGCAAAAAGTCTGAAAACAAAGATGGGGAAGAGAAAAGAGAAGAAAAGAGCCCGATCGATCAGATCGAAAAGGGCGACCTTGCCATTGTGAACGGGCAGTATAAAGAATTTCCGAACGGTTATATCGTGGGCAAGGCTTTGGAAGCGCGTATCGGCGTGGCATTGGCTGTGGAAGCGGCAAAAAAATGCGCAAAAGAAGGTTCTGAAAGAGATTTGTATTTCATATTTTCCGTAAAAGAAAAAGCAGGTTATTCCGGTGCGGTGACCGCATCCTATGCCATTGATCCCGAGGAAGCAATCGTCCTTAGTTACATTCCTTCAAATGCATTTGACGGTGTGGACGAAGGAAAGCGCGGCGCGGAAATAGGTCAAGGCGTTGGTGTTGCCATGAAAGACGGACGCGTGCTTTACTACGATTCTCCGCTGTATTCCGAAACGGTTAGAATTGCCAAAGAAAAGGGGATTGCACATACTCTTGTGGATGGTGCGCCGGGCGATTCGACCGGTGCGGCGCACATCGGAAGAACGGGACTGCCGATGGTGTCTTTGCGCGTGCCTTGTTACAACCCGGAGACTTGCAATGTCATTGCGCAAAAAAACGATATCGAAGCAATGGCGGCACTGCTTGAAGCGTTGATTTGAGAAAAGAGAGGAAATACGGTTATGAAAATTTTGAAGGATATTATGCTTGCACATTCCGTTTCGGGAAGGGAACGGAATGTGGCGAAAGTAATTGAAAAAATGGTCGCGCCTTACGTGGATAACTATCATTATGACGCAATGGGCAATTTAATTTGCTTTAAGAAAGGAACTGCAGAAAATGCCAAGAAACTGATGCTTGCCGGACATATGGACGAGATCGGTTTCATTGTCACAACGATTGACGAGAAAGGTTATATTCATACACAGCCGATCGGTGGTATACACTATCTTTCTGCGGCATTTTCAAATGTGGTATTTGAGAACGGTACGATGGGTGTGCTTGTTCCGGAAGCTGATTTCGGCAACAATTTCTCTGCCGATCGTTTTGTGATCGACATTGGTGCGACCTCTGCAAAAGAAACGGAAAAGAAAGTCAAAGTCGGTGATTTTGCTTCCACTGTTTCGCATCTCGAACGCCTATCCGGCGGATTTTATTCAGGTAGACCCTTTGATGATCGCATTGGTTGTGCTATTATGGTAAAGGCTGCTATGGCAGCGGAATGCAAGAACGACACTTATTTTGTGTTTACTACGCAGGAAGAAGTCGGGTGCAGAGGTGCGAAAACCGCGGCGTTTGGCATTATGCCGGATTATTCGTTGGCATTTGACGTGACCGGTTCGGGAGACGGACCGAAAGCGAGACCGATGGCGGTTTCGCTCGGTAAGGGCGCGGCAGTTAAGGTTAAGGACAGTTCCGTCATCTGCGACAGCGGCTTTGTCAAATTGCTTATGGACATTGCAAAAGAGAAAAAGATTCCCGCGCAGTATGAGATCTTGGAGGGTGGCGGTACCGATACCTGTTCGATGCAGGTGACCGGCGTGGGTAGCCGTGCCACTGCCATTTCCGTGCCGACCAGATATATTCATTCGAACAATGAGACCATTCATAAGAAGGACTATGATGCTTGCGTGGATCTTACAGTGGCACTTCTTGAAACCAACCTTGCCGAGGCTGAAGCATGATCGATTTGACTTTATTGATCAAAGAATGCGAAGCGGAACTTGCGGAACGTTTCGGAGAGATTGAGGAGATCGCTTTTGAGAATACAAAAAAGGTAATGCGTTCTTTCAAAGAACATCGGGTGAGCGAGAGTTATTTTGCGCCCACGACCGGTTACGGGTACGATGATCGCGGCAGGGAGGCATTAGATGCCATATATGCTGATGTATTTGATGCGGAAGCGGCTGTTGTGCGACACAATATCGTCAACGGCACGCAGGCGTTGGCGATTGGGCTTTACGGATTGCTTCGTCCAGGCGATACGCTGTTGTCGATCGCAGGCAAACCGTATGATACCCTTGAAGAGGTGATCGGTATCGTTGGTACATCCGGAAATGGGTCACTTGCCGATTACGGGATCGGTTACAAGCAGGTCGAACTGTCAGGAGACGATTTTGACTACTATGCTATTGAAAAAGCGCTGACACCGGATGTCAAGGTGGTGTTTATTCAACGCTCGAAAGGATATTTAAACAGAGTTACTCTGTCTGTTGATCAGATCGGACAAGCTGTCGCTTTTATCAAGGCACGCTCGAACGCCTATGTGATGGTGGATAACTGCTATGGCGAATTTACCGAGACGAAGGAACCGACGGCAGTCGGTGCAGATTTGGTTGCCGGATCACTTATCAAGAATCCAGGTGGTGGCATGGCAGAATGCGGTGGATATCTTGCCGGAAGGGCGCGCGCGGTAGAACTCGCCTCTTACCGATTGACAACAGTCGGTGTAGGTGGGGAAGTGGGTGCGACGCTTGGGCAGAACAAGAATATGTTCAAGGGCTTTTTCTACGCACCGCATACCGTGAAGGAAGCTGTCAAAACTGCGCTTTTGGCTTCCTGTCTCTTTGAAAAACTGGGTTTTAAGGCAGAACCGTCTTCGAAGATGACACGACATGACATCATCCAAGCACTTCGTTTTGAAGATCCGGAATACTTGAAGGCATTCTGCCGCGGCATCCAATACGGCTCGCCGGTCGATGCGTATGTCACTCCCGAACCATGGGCAATGCCGGGTTATCAGGATGAAGTTATTATGGCGGCAGGCACATTTACTTCCGGATCGTCGATCGAACTCTCCGCCGACGGTCCGATCCGTCCTCCGTATACTGCTTATCTGCAGGGAGGATTGACCTATGAAAGCGGCAAGCTAGGCATTCTCAGCGCGGCAGAAGAGGTTTTGAAGGTTAAAAAGTGATAGGAAAAAACAAAACTACGACTTCAGAAGAATACAGACGAGAGTAAAAATACGGCGTCTGATACCAAGCCTGATTTTGAGGAAGCAAAGGATGCTTACGGCAATGCACTGACTGAAACCACTTTCACCGACAGCGAATTTGGTACGATCTACCGTTCCTTCGGCTTCAATGCCGATAACGGTCAGCTTGCAGGAAATGATGCAGGCAACAATCTTGTCCGTGAAACTGATAATACCGGAGCTTTCAAGTTCCTTTTGCTTTTGATTCGGAGACTTCCAACCGAGAACGGCCATCGGAATGTTGTTTGAATGCCTCAAATAACGTTTCATTTACTCTTGAAAATCGGCAAACGAGTAAAAACTCAAATAGTTGTAAAAACGCTCTTGGTCGTTTCTGTGGCTTCTCTCGACCTTGCCATTGTGCCAAGGGATTCTAGGGCGGATCAGTTTATGCTCGATCTTGTAACGGTTACAAAACACGTTGAAAGGATGTGTGCCTTAGTTTTTATGAAATGGGTAAATTCGGCTCCGTTGTCGGTCCGAATCGTCTTTGGAGCATACCCAAAGAAAGTAATGGCACGCTTTACAAAGTCTATGGTGGAATAACCGCTGTTTTCTTCGTAAGCATAGATAAACC
>CAZUWA010000027.1:0-19939 GCA_964623895.1 uncultured Lachnospiraceae bacterium
TCGGAAACTTCTCATTTGGAGATTACTTCAAGGAAGAAGCGTTGCCGTGGGCTTGGGAATACATCACCAAGGTTCTTGAAATGCCAGAAGACAAACTGTGGGCAACCATTTACGTTGACGATGACGAAGCCTATGATATCTGGACCAAAAAGATCGGTCTTTCTCCCGACCACATCGTGCGTCTCGGCAAGGAAGATAATTTTTGGGAACACGGCTCCGGTCCTTGTGGTCCCTGCTCTGAAATTTACTTTGATAGAGGTCCGGAATACGGTTGCGGTTCGCCGGACTGCAAGCCGGGTTGCGACTGCGACAGATATATGGAATTCTGGAACAATGTTTTCACCCAATTTGACAACGACGGTAATGGTAACTATACCCGCCTTGCAAAACCAAACATTGATACCGGCATGGGTCTGGAGCGACTTGCCTGCATCATGCAGGGCGTCAACAACCTCTTTGAAGTGGACACCGTGCGCAACATTATGCTAGCGGTCTGCGAAAAGGCAAATGTCAATTACGGCGAAAACGAAAAGACCGACATTTCTTTGCGCGTCATCACCGACCACATCCGTTCCACCGTCTTTATGATTTGTGACGGCGTCGTACCTTCAAACGAAGGACGCGGCTATGTTCTGCGCCGCTTGATGAGAAGAGCGGCAAGACACGGCAAAATGCTCGGCATAAAAGGAACATTCCTTTCCGACCTTGTGGACGTTGTCGCAAAGGAAAACCTCTCTGAATATCCGGAACTGACCGAAAAGGCGAACTACATCAAGAAGATCGTTTCGATTGAAGAAGAACGCTTTGCCGCAACCATTGACGCAGGTCTTTCCATTTTCTCCAACCTTGCACGCAAAGCGTTAGCAGAAGGCAAGACGGAAATTTCCGGAGAAGATGTCTTCAAACTGTACGACACCTTCGGGTTTCCTTTGGATCTGACGCGCGAGATCGCAAAAGAATCAAACCTTACACTGGATGAGAAATCATTCAAAAAATTCATGGAGAATCAGCGCGAGCGTGCAAGAGCCGCAAGAGCGGACATTTCCGGTTGGTCGGAAACCTCCAAGGATCTGTTGGGACATCTGCCAAAGACAGAATTCTGCGGCTACACTGCCACACGCTGCGAAGCGAAGGTCATCGGTATTTTGGTGGATGATATGTTGGTAGAGGAAGTTACCGAGGGCAACTTCACCTTGATTACCGATATAACGCCTTTCTACGGTGAAGGCGGTGGTCAGGTCGGCGATACCGGTGCAATCTACGATCATGATTCTTTGATCGCCGTTTTGGATACCAAAAAGACGGACGGCGTGTATTTGCATATTTGCTCAATGGCGAACGGAGACATCAAAGTCGGCGACACAGTCGTCTTAGAAGTCCATGCAGGCAGAAGACAGCGCATTATGCGTAACCATTCCGCCTGCCACCTGCTCCAAGCGGCGCTGCGTCAGGTGCTCGGCAATCATGTCGAGCAGGCAGGCTCTTATGTTGATAGCGAGCGTGTCCGCTTTGACTTCTCTCACTATTCCGCACTGACCAAGGAAGAACTTCTGGCAGTAGAATCGCTGGTCAACAGTTACATTCTTTTGGCAGAGAGCGTGGAGACCGTCGAAACGGATGTTGAAAGCGCAAAAGCAAACGGTGCAATGGCGTTATTCGGCGAAAAGTACGGCAAAATCGTCCGCATGGTAAAAATAGGCAATTTCTCTACCGAACTTTGCGGCGGTACACACGTTGCAAATACAGGAAACATTGGGCTGTTTAAGATCATCAATGAAACTTCCGTTGCGGCAGGCGTCAGAAGGATCGAAGGAACGACCGGTCTTGGCATACTGAACCTGATCGTCGAAAAGGATGCACTCATTTCAGAGACCGCCAAAGAACTAAAATCCCCCAACCCGCACGATATCGCAAAGAAAGCGGCACAGTTGACCGCAGAACTGAAGGCGGAAAAGTCAAAGACCGAATCTTTGGAAGCAAGGATCGCGGCAGAAAAGCTGAACGCACTGACAGCATCCGCCATCGACTTTGCAGGATACAAACTGATCATGGCAAAAATCGAGGACACCTCTGTTGATGCCGCCAGAAATGTCTGCGACGATATCAAGGTCAAAGAGCCATCAAGCGTAACCTTGCTGGCAGTTGTCAATGCAGGCAAGTTGAACCTAATTTGCTCCTGCGGCAAGGATGCCGTCGCAAACGGCGCACACGCAGGCAACATCGTAAAAAACGCAGCGGTCATTTGCGGCGGCGGTGGCGGTGGTCGTCCCGATTCGGCAATGGCAGGTGGCAAAGCCCCCGAAAAGATCCCCGAAGCATTCGAGGCAGTCAAGGCATTGCTGAGCAAATAATTTTTCAAATATACGAAAACGACCGCAGAAAATTCTGCGGTCGTTTTTCTGTTTAAAGAGCGGATCTTCAGTTTTTCCTGCCCTTTGTCCTTTATTTTTTGTCTTTTTCAAACCGTTTTGGCGAGGGATCTTCGGTTTTTCCATCGCAAAACGCTTCCGTTGATCTCTCTTCCGCACGCTCCGCTTGCGGAAGATCCGGCACAGCTTCCTTTTTTTGGAAAGAGGAAAAGATACGCTTGTACCATTTTGTTTTTTGCGGTTTTGGAATTCTGCCCTCCAGATAATCGTCCGTATCGGTACTGAGACTCTTTGCTACCAGACGCTTTTCGGCGCTTTCCTTGACAAGGATATAGATGACCGAGAAAACAGGCACGCCAAGGACCATGCCCGGAAGTCCGAAAATGCCACCCATGATCGTCATGCCGACCAACACCCAAAAAGTATCCATCTTCATATTACTGCTCTGTAAGATCGGCACTAGCACATTGCCGTCAAGTTGTTGCACGACCAACACAATGAGAAGAAAAGGGATCAGTTTTTCGGGTGCGGCAAGTACAACAAATACCGCATTTGGAATCGCTCCGATAAAAGGTCCAAAATAGGGAATGATGTTGGTAACGCCGGAAATAAGCGCCAAAACAGGATAAAAGGGAATGTCGAATAACATATATACAAAATAGGAAACGACACCCACCAAAATCGAATCAAAGACCTGCACGCGCAAATATCTGCCGATCTTATGATCCGCCAACTGCGCCACATGTTCTAAATAGTCGGCATGTTCCTTTGAGAAAAACGCTCTTGCGAGTTTCCGCATTCTGGCAACCTGTCTTTCTTTTGTAAAAAGCAGGTAGATAAGCAAAAGAACAATATAGATCAGATCGATCATCACCGAAAAAGCAGTCGTGCCGACAGAAAGGAACTTCACTAGCGTATCCATCGACAAAAGACCGATCAGATACCCACCGACCTTTGCAAGGATCTGCGAAACAAGAGGATTATTCCGATCAAATCCAAGTGATTCGCGCACCCGCTCATAGATCTTCCACAACTGTTCGTGCCCTTCAAACAAGCTATCTATATACTTATCAAAGTTTTCATCAAATAAATCGGCATAATTTCCCCAATTTTTAGCCAACATCCTGTAACTATCCACCGTCTGCGGGACAAAAATCAGTACAAAAGCCACAATCACAAGCAACACCGTAACCAACGTCAGCAAAATCGCCAACACACGCTTGATGTTTGCCTGCCATTTTTTCTTCGTTTTGAACCGAAGCAACTTTTTTTCAAAAAAATCAAGCAAAGGACTTAAGAAATATGCAATTGCCACACCATACAGGATCGGCGTAAAAACATCAATGATCGTATCGATAATCGCCAAAGATCTCACATCCTTTTTGTTTGATAAAATAATTGTATCAAAAAAAGTACTTTCTGTCAATGACAGCACTTGAAAAAAGTTTTGGAATGTGGTAAAATATATATGAACATTTTTGGGAAAGAAAAAGACGAAGATTCGCCCCCAAAAGTGCATTCAATGCCATGGCTGTTAGAAATTATCCCCTTTTGACAGCGTAAAAATTCACAAAAATCAGTTGATCAGGTTGGTAAATAGATTATGAGAAAAGAAATCGTTAAAAACGCATATGCCAAGGTCAATCTTTTTTTGGAGATCACCGGAAAACGCGCGGACGGTTATCATGAGATTGATACCGTTATGCAGACCGTGGGGCTTCACGATATCATTACGGTCGGATACGACGCAGAAGGGGACGGCATCGTACTGACCTGCAACAAAAAATATATTCCGACCGACAGCAGTAACATCGCTTATCGCTGTGCAGAACTGTTTTTACGGGAAACGGGGCTCTCCGGAGGCGTAGATATCCACATTGAAAAGAAGATTCCGGTCGCGGCAGGACTCGGAGGAGGAAGCACCGACGGTGCGGCAGTGTTAAAAGCCCTCAACCGCCTGACCGAAAAAAAACTGTCTAAAAAAGAACTGTCCGCGATGGGTGCACAGATCGGAGCCGATATTCCCTTCTGCATTCGAGGAGGATGCGCAAGGGCAACCGGCATCGGTGAGATCTTCAACGACGCACCGACCTTAAAAGGCTATTTCGGAGTCATCTCCATTGGCAGTCACGGTAGTTCCACCCCTACTGCCTACAAGGCATTAGACGAAATCGGATATCTCGGCACAAGGACGGCGCAGCCAATGCTGGCAGCGCTGGAAAGTCGTAAGGACGTAGAAAAAGAACTCTTCAACGCATTTGAAAAAGTCATCATTCCCATCAATCCGGAAGTGGGTAAGATCAAAGAGGTAATGCTTCAAAACGGCGCCCTTGCTTCGATGATGAGCGGAAGCGGTGCGTCGGTATTCGGACTGTTTCAAAACAAGGCGGCAGCAAAAGCAGCTTGCAATGCCTTGAGAGCGTGCGGATTTTTCGCCGTGGTATCATCGATCGGGCAACGATAGATAAATATTACGCCACAAGGTATAAAATACATTTGAAAGACAGGTCTTTCAAATGTATTTTGCGGCTCTCGCCGCAAAACAGTGGCGATTCCTCAAGAAAGGAAGCTTTCGTAAAGCAAAGGATATCACAAATATGGCAAACATCATGGATTATCTCGACTGGAGAGGAGATCTTCCCTTTTCTGCCGACGCCTTTAACGATATTGACAACCAACTTTGCGCACAGATCTCCTTCATCGACTTCAAAAATCTGGTAGATGAAGATCCGATGCGCACCATTCCGCTCGACGAAGCGGTCGCCGCATTTTTTGACAAAAATCTCGGAAAAACACTCTCGCTCGGCGTCATTGTCCCGGCAGTGATCTTCGACATGGCAAAAAAGATGTCGGTCTCTCCTCGATTTGGCAAAACCGAACTAACCACCTACAAACGGGTGGAAGGCACCGCAGAGACAGGTGGCGTCAACATTCAATGGACAGCACTCACCCTGCTCTTTGAAGATAAGACGATGTATGTCTCTTTTGCAGGAACGGACGACACTTTGGTTAGTTGGAAGGAAGACTTTGATTTGGCAGTCCTGCCCACCATCCCGTCACAAGCAGATGCAACGGAATATCTAAATATGCTGATGGAGGCATACCCTGAATACAAAGTGCGCATCGGCGGACACAGCAAAGGCGGAAATCTGGCAGTGTACGCTGCCGCAATGTGTAAAAAGAGTTATCGGGATCGTATTCTCATGGTATATGACAACGACGGTCCCGGCTTCACAAAAGAATTTCTGAAGGAAGAGGGCTACCGTGCCATCCGCGACCGCATCCGCAACATCATTCCCGAACAGAGCGTGGTCGGGCTGCTTTTGGAGCATGACACAAAACAAATCGTCGTGAAGAGCACCAATAAAAACATCTTCCAGCACGACTCCTTTTCTTGGGAAGTTTCTCAGAATCGTTTTGTCATGGCAGAGGGACTGAGCAAGGATGCCTTATTAACAGAAAAAGCGCTTAAATCGTGGCTTGCGGAAATGACAATTGAGGAACGGCGATCCTTTGTCGAGGCGATCTACAAGATTCTTACCTCCACCGGCGCCACCACCCTTGCGGAAATGGTGGGCGACCGCAGAGAACTGCTTCATTCCTACCGCAATCTCGATCCGGAAAGCAGAGCCGTGATACACACAATGCTCGGAAAACTGCTTGGACACAGCAAGAATGCCTTCCTTGTCGGAAAATTTCAGGAAAAGGAAGAAACAAAAAAGCAAAAAGTCGATTATGTCACACATCTTGACGGCGCAAGCATCTACGGCAAACCCAAGAAAAAAAAGAAATAATAAACGGCGGCTGTTCAAAAAGTCAAAACGACTTCTTGAACAACCGCGTTTCTGTTAGACCGACTCCTTTCGCCCTTCCCCATCAAGACGGCTCAAAGCATTCTCGTTGATCTCTTTTTGTCGGTCTTACAAAAATCGGCAAAAATGCGGCAGTAGATTTTATCAAAAAAATCGACCATTCATTTACGAATTTTTCTGTCAAAAAAGAATTTATCAAAAAAACAAGAAAACCTGTTGCACCCAAGAGAAAGAAATGCTATAATGGTAGGGTGAAAAGTGTTGATTATAATTTAAAGATAGCGGATTTTGACCGCTGAGGTTAGATATGAAAGAGACGAATATGTTCAGAACATGGGCAGAAGTAGATCTGGACGCCCTGTTACATAACCACCGTTTGGTAAGAGACCACTTGGGGAAAGACTGTAAGATCTGCGCCGTCGTCAAAGCGGATGCATACGGTCATGGTGCCGTTAGAGTTGCCCGACTTTTGGAACAAGAGGTGGACTATTTCGCCGTGGCAATGGCAGAAGAAGCATATGAACTGCGCCGTGCAGGGATCAAAACACCGATATTGGTGCTCGGCTTGGTACCGGAAGGACAGATGGTACCGCTCATCAAGGACGACGTCACTCTCACCATTGCAAGTTACCGCGAAGGCTTGGCGGTACGATTTGCCGCCATGAAAGCAGGCAAAAAAGCAAAGGTGCATTTCGCCATCGACACCGGCATGGGACGCATCGGTTTTCTGCCGAGCGAACAGTCATTAGAAGAGATCTCTCAACTCACATCTGCGCCCGAATTCATCGTTGAAGGCTGTTTTTCTCATTTCGCCACCGCAGACGAAGAAGATCTCTCCTTCACCGCAATTCAAAAAGAACGCTTCGAGCAATTTACATCCGAGCTTTTAAAGAAAGGGAATTATTTCCCCATTCTTCATCTATCCAATTCCGCCGGCATCTGCAAAACAAACTGCGCCTATAAAATGGTACGAGAAGGGATCATTCTCTACGGTCTTTCTCCCTCCGGAAAAGCAGAGGGCATGCTCATGGAGCAACTTCGCCCGGTCATGACCTTCAAAAGTCGCGTGGTACAGATCAAGACCGTTCCAATCGGAACGACCATTTCCTACGGCGCAACCTATCGCACCAACAAAGAGACAACCGTTGCCACCATTTCAATGGGCTACGGAGACGGCGTTCCGCGACTCCTGTCAAATAAAGGACAGATGATGATCCACGGAAAATGTTATCCGATCATCGGAAGAGTCTGCATGGATCAATTGATGCTGGATGTCACCGGTGCAGACGATCTCGCAGTCGGAGACGAAGCTGTTCTTTTTGGCTTTGACGAAAAGAACTACCTTGACAGCGGTACACAAATGGCACTTTGCGAAAGCATCCATTACGAACTGCTCTGCGACATTAACAGAAGAGTGCCGCGCGTCTACCTAAAAAGCGGTGAGATTGAAAGCATCGTAAATATTTTGCCGGAAGAATAAAATAAATTTGCATAAAGGATATCAACAAATGAACACCATTACAGAAACCCTTTCCGCCATTCTTGCCAAAGCATTTCAAGAATGCGGATATGATAAGACACTCGCAATCGTAACCGAGTCCGACCGCCCCGATATTTGTCAATTCCAGTGCAACGGCGCAATGAAGGGGGCAAAGCTCTACCGTCTGCCGCCCTTTAAAATCGCAACTGCCGTAACCGAGAAGATCGCCGATCATCCCGCTTTTTCAAAAGTGGAAATGGCAATGCCGGGTTTCATCAACCTCACCCTCTCGGAAAAATTCTTGGCAGAATACATCAATGAGACGCACGCCGACCCCCACCTCGGTATGCCGCAACTCTTGAAGGACAAAAAAGTGCTGGTGGACTATGGCGGACCGAACGTGGCAAAACCGCTCCACATCGGGCATTTGCGCTCAGCGATCATCGGAGAAGCGGTAAAACGTATCGCATCTGCAGCAGGAGCGGATGCCTTCGGAGACATTCACCTCGGCGACTGGGGATTGCAAATGGGTCTGGTCATCGCGGAACTTCGCGAGCGCCATCCCGACTGGCAGTGTTTCTCCCCCGATTTTGATCCCGAAAAGGACGAGATCCCGGAGATTGAAATCACGGAACTGAACGAGGTCTATCCCTGCGCCTCCGCGAAAAGCAAAGTAAACGAAGAATTTGCGCGCACCGCACACGAGATCACTGCAGAATTACAGCAAAAAAAGCCGGGCTATTATTCCCTTTGGAAAGCGTTTATGAAAGTCTCGAAAGCGGATATGCGAAAGATTTACGATCGGCTGAATGTCAATTTTGAGTATTGGTACGGCGAATCGGACGCAGAAGACTATGTAGAAGAATTGCTTTCCGTCCTGACAGAGAAAAATCTTCTTGAAGAAAGTGATGGGGCGAAGATCGTCAAAGTCTCCACCGAGAAAGATACCGCACCCATGCCGCCGGTCATTATCAAAAAATCAGACAACTCAAACATCTACGCAACGACCGACCTTGCAACCATGATCCAGCGTCGAAAGCTCTTCGATCCCGACTGTCTTTGGTACGTGGTGGACAAGCGTCAAGGACTTCATTTCACACAGGTATTCCGTTGCGCAAAGTTAGCGGAAATATTAAAAGAAGACTGCGATTGCGTACATCTCGGATTCGGTACGATGAACGGTTCGGACGGTAAACCTTTCAAGACCAGAGACGGCGGCGTTATGCAGCTCGGAGATCTTTTAAACACCGCCTACGAAAAGGCTCTTGCAAATCTTTCCCCCGAAAAGTTTAAAGATACGGCACACCGCGAATCGGTTGCGAGAAAGCTGTCCGTGGCATCGGTTAAATTCGGTGACCTCATCAACAATCGCGCCAAAGACTATATTTTCGATTTCGACCGCTTCTTATCCTGCGAAGGAAAGACCGGCGCATACCTTCTCTACACTGTCACTCGGATCACAAGTCTTTTAAACCGTGCACAAGAGCAGATCCCGGAAGCGCTGAATCCGGAAAGCACTCTGACACCTGCAGAGACAGATCTGCTGTTATCACTGGCCGGAACGGGAGAATTCTTCAGCCAAGCGGTAAGTGAACAATCCCCAAACTATATCGGAGAAGCGGCATACAGCATCGCTACGGCATTTTCCGTCTTCTACCACGACGACCGCATCCTCTCGGAAGAGGATGACGCAAAGAGACAGAACCGACTGGCACTCTGCGCGCTGACCAAGGAAAAATTATTGTTCTTGACAGATCTGCTCGGCATAGAGACAGTGGATGTTATGTAACGACATACAACACAGTAAGAAATACAATAAAAATCGCTTTGCAACAGTTGTCGCAAAGCGATTTTTATTGTATTAAAGATCCTTATTCAACGGTTTCTTCCGCTTTGGGAGCGACGATCTTGCTACCGACCATACCGGAAATGATGGCAGTCAGATCAAGACCCGTCGACTCCTTGACGCCTTCCATGATCTGGTTGGTGGAGGTCATCACGTCTTTGACGACCTTGGTGGCATTTCCATCGCCGTACATCACGATCTTATCGGTCTGAGCAAGAGGTGTAGCGGCATTTCTGACGATCTCGGGCATTGCCTGAAGGTACATTTCAAGAATAGACGCTTCGCCCATTTTGCGTTGAGCCTCCGCCTTCTTTTCAATGGCTTCCGCTTCTGCCAGACCTTTGGCGCGGATACCTTCCGCTTCCTGTTCCATGGCATAACGCAATGCTTCCGCTTCCGCTTTCTTTGCTTCTGCTTCCTTGATCGCCTCGTATGCTTTCGCCTCAGCATCTTTCTGGCGGCGAATGAGATCCGCTTCCGCTTCCTTCTCTGCCTGATACTTCATGGCGTCTGCCTGTTTGCGCACTTCTGCATCTAACTTGCGCTCTTGCAAAGCGATCTCTTTTTCAGCAAGTTCCGCTTCCTTGATCTTTCTTGCGATATCAGCATCCGAACGGGTGATCTCAATGGTCTTTCGCTGATTTTCCTGTTGGATAGAATAAGCGGCATCTGCCTCTGCTTTTTTACTGTCGGCTTTCACCTTCATGTCTGCCTGTTGTACCGCAAGAGCGGCGTTCTGTTCTGCGATCTTCTTTTCCGCTTCTACACGAATGGCGTTCGCTTCTTCCTCGGCATTTGCAGTCGCAATGGCAATGTCCTTTTGCGCATTCGCCTTGGCAATCTGTGCGTTTTTGCGAATCTGCTCAACATTGTCAATACCCATATTTTCAATGGTGCCTGCGGCATCTTTGAAGTTCTGAATAGTGAAGTTCACCACTTCAATGCCCAATTTTTCCATATCGGGCACAACATTTTCTGTGATCTTTTTGGCAACGCCCTGACGATCCTGCACCATTTCCTTTAATCCTACAGAACCTACAATCTCACGCATATTACCTTCAAGGACTTGCGTCACGAGAGTGATCAGCGCTTTTTCGTCCAGTCCCAAAAGCGCTTCCGCTGAACGAGCCAGAAGTTCGGGGCTGGAAGAGATCTTAACGTTTGCCACACCGTCTACCGTGACATTGATGAATTCATTAGTCGGAACGGCTTCAGCGGTCTTAACATCCACTTGAATAACGCGCAAAGACAGTTTATCAACTCTTTCAAAGAAAGGGATCCTAAAGCCTGCTTTACCGATCAGCACTCTTCTTTTTCCCGCGCCTGAAATGATATATGCAGTGTCGGGAGGTGCTTTCAAATAACTTGCCGCAAAGAGGGCAAGAAAGGCAAGAACCAATACCGCAACAGCGACAATAATGTAGGTAATGTTATCTCCCATTGTAATGATTCCTTTTCGAATATAAAATAAATTTCGGTTATTTTTTAAAGCAATTCCGCAACCATTGCTTTTACAGTCTGAAGTGTCCGCAAAGAATGGTTCTGTGCAAATATTGCGGATATATTTTAATACGAAATCGCGTAATTGTCAATGCGTATTCTAAAATATTTAAAAAATCTTAGAATCATCAAATACATACAATTTAAAAAATCAGTAAAAACGGAATGATAAAACAAAAAGTTCCCACAAAAAACGCAAGAACTATTTGAGAGCCGTTTATTCACTTTTTAAAATACTGATAGAATCCGCAACGAAGCATTCCGTTATACAGTTTGCGTACTTTGTCAGCCCGCTTACCATAATTTTTTTCAAAATCCTCCATCGAAGAGATGATATAGATCTGCCAGTTATCAAGCGTTCTAAAATGCGCGCCCATCATTCGATAGAGTTTTGCACATTCTTCGGGGGTGAGCAGTCGCTCTCCGTAGGGCGGATTGCAGACGATCGTTCCCCTCCGTCCACCGGTAGTGATAGTCAGAGCATCCCGTTCAAAGGCTTTGATGTGCCCACCCATACCGGCACGTCTGATGTTTTCTCTCGTCAGTTCCACGCATACCCGGTCGATATCGGAAGCATAGCATTCAAAAGCGCTGTCGTGCCGTATCGCGGCGATTGCTTCACCTCTTGCATCTTGCCATGCTTTCACGGGAATAAAGGGAAATTTTTCGCAGGCAAAACTGCGCCGTAAGCCCGGCGCGGTATTGGTCATCAACATTGCCGCTTCAATCGGAATGGTGCCGCTTCCGCACATCGGATCCCAAAACAGCACATCCTCTCGCGGTCTTGACAGCCTGCAAAGTGCAGCTGCGAGCGTCTCGCGCAACGGCGCGGCATTGCTTTCCGGACGGTAGCCGCGCTTGTGCAGCGCCGCGCCTGTCGTGTCGATCATGATGCTTGCTTTGTTATTCAAGAGGAAAAATTCAACAGAATAGCGCACGCCGTCCCCGTCAAACCAATTCTTATGATATTTTTCAGACAATCTGGTCGCGATCGCCTTCTGCACCACTCCTTGGCACGCCGGAATGGATGTCAATCGGCTCTTGACAGAGTGACCGTTCACGATAAATGTATCATTTTCCTTGATCAGCAATTCGAGCGGAAGCGCTCTCACCCCTTCAAACAGGCTGTCAAACGGGTTTTGTGTATCAGTGTCGATCTCACCGAGTTTGATGAGCACTCGCTCCGCATATCGCAGATTGATATTCAGCCGTGGCAGATCACGAAGTGCTCCTTCGAAGGTCACGCGTCCGTCAATCGTCTCTATGCGCTTGTAACCAAGTGCGTCGATCTCTTCCCCGACCAGTTTTTCAAGTCCGAACAAACATGTTGCAACAAATATCATTTTTCACTGTTCTCGCCTTATCAAGGCTTCCTTTCAGATGTCCGAAACGTGGCACCGAAAATTCGGAATGCGGCTTCCTGCCCCGTTTTTTGAAATACCGTTTCAGCCGGCAGTTATTCTTCCTTTCGGGGATGATGATCGCACAATCATTCTCTTCGCATAAGAAGAAAGGCACCATTTCTTCGATCTCCGCAACACCCAAAAGGGCAAACTGTTTTGGCATACGATACACCTTCGCATCCCACCCTCTTCGAGGACTGCCCACAAAATACAGTTTTATCATAGCACATTTGTCCAAAAAAATCAAGACAGATCTTATAAATAACGGCATTTGCCGACATGGCAAGTTCCCTTTAACACTTTAACACCGGCGATGCATTTTGTTTCTTTTTCAAAACACCGCCGCTCTGCCTTTCATTGCTTCGACGAATTCTGTTCCTTTCCATCGAAGCCCACGACAAATCCTCCCGGTTCGCCGGATGCCAAAAATCCTCCCACAACGCACTCCCTATGCACAAACAACACCGCAACAGTGTTCTCTTCCTTTCCGTTTTTTACCGTAAACACAAGACGTCTGACCTCTTTGCCCGCATAATCGGAGAGATCCAGTCCCTGCGCCTTTTGGATCTCATTCAATTTCAAAAACACGCCCTCAAAATTCTGCGGCAACACTACTTTTTCGTCGGAAATCGGATGTTCGACATCGATTTCCCATCCAAACTGTCTCAAAAATTCTGCCATATCTGCATAACTCTCAATGTGATCATACTGCACTGCCGAAGTTGAGGCGTCCTCCGGAGGGGTACTCGGAAGAATAAAAACAAGCACTGTCACCAACAGTATTCCGCCGATGAGCGTGGCACAAAATTTCAGCGTAGAAGAACGCACGGAATAAATGAACATGAAAAATCTCCTTTTATACTGTTTTATTTATGTATATTTTGGGAATTCTCTCTATATAACCGCTTTTCTTTAAAAAAACTATTGCCGTTTCCCCAAAAATGTGATATAATACCTTTAAATATGCAAAAAGGAGGGAGTGTAGCATTTTGAAAAGTCATCTTTTTTGGCCGGATTGGTATTTCAATGACATCACAAGGATACCGAAAGGCTTTTTTAAAAAAAATGGAATCAAATATTTGATCTGTGACATTGATGGCACATTGGTGCCGCATTATCAGTCTACTCCTTCCCCGAAAGCACGTGCATTTTTAGAAATGGCAAAGTCAGAGGGAGTCAGCATCCTTCTCGCTTCCAACAACAGAAAATTGCGTGTTTCCACTTTTGCAAAGGATCTCGGCGTCCCGGCAATTCATCATGCCTGCAAACCAATGAGTAAAAAAGTATATGCCGCCATGCAAGAACTCGGTGTTCAAAATCCTTCGGAATGTGCCCTTATCGGTGATCAGATTTTAACCGATGTGTTGGTTGCGAGAAGATTGGGAATCGCGCCCATTTTGGTATACGGTGCTTATGTGGAAGGAAAAAAACTCACCGATATCGAGATCACAGTGCGCACTGCCTCGCCGATCTTAAAAGAATATGTCAAAAGAAATCCGGTCAATTCCACCGAACGACTTTGCCTACCAAAAACAAAATAAACAAACAGAAGGACAAAGATGATAAAAGCCAAATTCGGACCTTCCGGAAACAGCCTTTCCTTTTATGAGCAGGGATACAAACACAGTTATGAAGCGCCGGGATATGTTAAAAACATGGGGCTTGATGCCTACGAATATTCAGCCGGAAACGGCATCCGCGGAGGAGAAGCAGCGTTCAAAAAAATAGGAGATATGGCAAAAGAACATGGTATTGCCATGTCGCTACATACGCCTTATTTCATTTCTCTTTCCGGCGTGGAGGAGGAAAAACGTTTAAAAAGCCTTAACTATATCGAGCAAAGCCTTTGGGCGGCGGAACTTCTCGGCGCGGATATCATCGTCATCCATTGCGGATCCGCTTCGAAAATTTCAAGGGAAGACGCCATGAAGCTAGCAGCGGATACCCTGACGCGTGCTTTAGAAGCATTCCCGGACAACGGTATTCGCTTCGGCGTCGAAACGATGGGCAAGAAAAATCAACTCGGCACACTTGAAGAAGTGCTGACACTCTGCAAGATCGACAAAAGGCTCTGCCCGGTAGTAGACTTCGGGCATCTCAACGCCAGAGACTGCGGTGGGGTCTTTGTGACCACAGACGATTACCGCAGGATATTTGATCGAACGGCAAAAATGCTCGATCCGGAACGTGCAGTGAATATGCACTGCCATTTTTCAAAGATCGAATACACCGGTCAAGGAGAAAAAAGACATCTCACCTTTGCGGACACGGTATACGGTCCCGATCCCATTCCGCTAGCAGAATGTATCGCGAAGGACGGTCTTGCGCCGCGCATCATCTGCGAATCGAACGGAACGATGGCAGAGGATGCGAAGGCAATGAAAAATGCCTACCTATCCTTCACCAATGTATAAAACCGTTTCACGGCATTCAGATATTAACAGAAAGGAAGCCTCTGCCCGAGCAGACGGCACGATTCATGGCAATGAGAATTTTGGTTCTGAACGGTCCGAACCTCAATCTTTTGGGGGAACGCGACCCGGCGCATTATGGGAAAGAAAGTTTCTCTTACATTCAGGCACGCATGGAAGAGCGAGCAAACGAGTATGGATGGGAAATTGATTTCAGACAATCCAACCACGAAGGACAACTGATTGATTGGCTACATGAGGCACGCCTCGAATACGACGCAGTCATCTTCAACGCGGGAGCGTATTCTCATTATTCCTACGCTATTAGGGATGCCATCGAAGCCATCCGCATTCCGGTGGTGGAGGTACATCTGTCCAACATCCACGCCAGAGAGGAATTCAGACACACCTCTGTCATTTCCGCAGTCTGCAGGGGATCGATCTCCGGTTTCGGCGCGGCATCCTACGTCATCGCCATGGAAGCGCTCGCAGAAACGATCGAAGAATGAACCCAAACGGTAAAATGACAAGCGAAAACCGTTTTTTTGTAAAAAACATGCTTTTTACAAATATATTTTTCAAAAAGGTCTTGAAAAATGCAAAAAAATAAGGTAGAATAAAGCGTAGAATATTCAAAACAAACTATAAGCAATCTATGGAGGATTCAACAATATGGTAGTAGCAGGCGATTTCAAGAACGGCGTTACATTTGAAATGGACGGGAACGTTCTTCAGGTTATCGAATTCCAGCACGTAAAACCCGGCAAGGGCGCCGCGTTCGTCCGTACCAAACTGCGTAATGTTATTACCGGTGCGGTAACTGAACGCACTTTCAGCCCGACCGATAAGTTTGAAAACGCATATGTAGAAAGAAAAGAAATGCAGTATTCTTATGACGATGGCGATCTGTATCATTTCCTCGACACCGAAACATGGGAAGAAACTTTGGTTGCACACAACCTCGTCAGCGACAACTTTAAGTTCGTCAAGGAAGAGATGATGTGCAAGATCGTTTCCTATAAGGGCAACGTCTTTGCAGTGGAACCTCCCACATTCGTGGAACTCGAAGTCACTGCAACAGATCCCGGTTTTGCAGGCAACACCGCAACCAACACACTCAAACCCGCAACTCTTGAGACCGGTGCGGAGATCAAAGTCCCGCTCTTTATTGAGGTCGGCGAAAAGCTGAAGATCGACACCAGAACCGGTGAATATCTCGGCAGAGCATAAAAATAACCATTCCGAAAGGAGAACTGAAAATGACACTGACTGAAAAAGCAGCCTACATCAAAGGAATGATGGAAGGCATGAACCTCGACACTACCACAAACGAGGGAAAGCTCCTTGTCAAGATCGTTGAACTTCTCGACGACATGGCACTGTCCGTTGACGATCTCGAAAACCAAGTGGATGCCATTGATGACTTCACAGACGAACTGGCAAACTATGCCGAGCAGATCGATGACGATCTGACCGATCTCGAGGACCTCGTGCTCAATGCGGACGAAGAGTACGAAGACGAGGACGAGGACGACTGGTACGAAGACGAAGACGACTGCGAGGAATGGGACGAAGATGCGGATTATCAGGTGGAATGCCCCAAATGCGGTGCATTGGTAGACTTCAGCGATCTCGATGATCCGGAAGATATTGAATGCCCCGAATGCGGTGAGCACTTCTCTTGCCTGTGCGATGGCGACTGCGCTTGCTGTGACGAACCCTGCCCCGCAAAGGACGACGAGGACGAAGACTAAATCATTTTTAATCAAAAAAGGGCTGTCAAAAAGTCAAAATGACTTTTTAGCAGTCCTTTTTTTGCAATCATTCAATCTGCTTTCTTTTTCTTGCGCAATTCTCCGAAAAAAGTGCGGAGCAACGCAGTACATTCTTCTTCCATGACCCCACCATTGATTTCGGTCTTGTGGTTGAGCGGGAAGGCATTGAGATCAAATACAGAGCCATAAGCCCCCGCTTTTTGATCATATGCTCCGTAAACTACCCGTTTGATGCGCGCATTCATGATCGCTCCCGCGCACATCGGGCAAGGCTCCATCGTGACATACATGGTGCATTTGTGAAGCCGCCATCCGCCCAAGGTTTGACATGCCTCATTGATCGCTTCGATCTCGGCGTGACAGAGAGCATTCTTCCCCTTTTCCCTGCGGTTTCTGCCGATGCCGACGATCCGGCCATCCTCCCAGACCGCCACCGCGCCCACCGGCACTTCCCCATCCTTTTCCGCTTCTTTTGCCTGCTCAATGGCTAAAAGCATATACTTGCCGTCCTGTTCCATCCGCACGCCCTCTTTCATTACTTCTTTTGCTGTTTGCACCAGATCTTCATCACCAAACGGTGCGGCAAAAGCTTGGTCGCCAGTACCTGCAAACGGATGTTCAAGCCGGGAACAGAAACATCTTTTCCACGTTTCATATCCCTCAAAGCTCTTGTTATGACCTCTTCCGGGGTAAACCAGTCATTGTAATAACTGATGGTGTCGTCTTTAACGGCACGATTAAAAAACTCGCTTCTCACCCATCCCGGGCAAACCGCAAGAACTTTGATCTCGCGGCTCTTCAGCTCAACATTCAGCGCACGCGAAAAACTGAGCACAAATGCCTTTGTCGCGCCGTATACACCGATATACGGCACCGGTTGGAAAGCGGAAAGCGAATCAAGCTGATAGATCTCCCCACCCTTCTCCATGTACGGCAAAGCGAGATGGGTCATGGCAACATACGCTTTATCGTTCAAATCGATCATTTCCAGTTGTTCGGAAAGGGGACGTTCGGTGAATGCGCCAAACAGCCCAAAACCGGAGGCATTCACCAAGGTGTCCACAACCGGTTTCTTTTCCTCCAAAAGTGTTTTGATGGTGTTAAAACTTTCGCTGTCTGTCAGATCGAGCGAAAGCGGAACGATCTTTGCACGGCAATCCGCCTGCAAAGCTTCAAGACGCTCTTTTCTTCTGGCAATGACCCAAATTTCCTCGTAATTTTTCTCTTTATCCAGCCGCAATACAAATTCTCTGCCCATACCGGAAGATGCGCCGGTGATGATTGCAATACCCATACTTTTCCTCTTCCTTATTTTTTTGATGATTATATCATATTTTTTGACAGGATTCAATAGTTTTATGCTTTTCCCATGAATAATAAAGGCTCTGCCTATTCAATCTACTGCGGAAGCCGTACTGTCCCTCCGCAAACACCCGCTCCGCACAATAATTCTTTGGCATATGCGATACCGTCCGATGCTGCCAAACGTGTCGCAAATTCAAACGGCGGCTGTTTGTTCGCCGGCACAAAAAGCGAACTTCTTGAGAGCGTTCCAATTGCCCCCAAAGCTTCCATTGCCGGAAACAATCGCTCATCAAGGCAGAAGACCGCTCCCTTCACACGCTTGCAGACTACCGCGCACAACTCGGCTGTCTCCAAAAAACAATTGCCGGTCTCCCCAATAGCGTCCACAGCATCAATCGCCAAAAATTCAGGAAACACTTTCAGTTCTCCCCTCCCCGAAGCGCGCGTCACCGCCAACGGAAGTCCGAAACGTGCGCATTTTTCAAGGAAAGTGTACACTCCTCGCCCAACAAACGGACATTCAATATAGATTCCAGCCGCCGAAATATCCGCAGCGCAAGAGCAGATGATCTCCGCCTCCGCAGGACTTTCTACAGTAATGATCAGTTGCGCGCGACATTCGGCAACAAGCGCCGCTTCCTCAAAGATTCGAATCTTTTCCTCTGAAGAAAGGCTACCTCCTTCCCCGAAGGCGGTGCAAAGCGCGACGGAAGAATAGCCAAATTCAATCGCGCGGTTCAAAAGGCGATCAAGCGCAAACCAATCCACTGCACCGTCCGTCTCAAACGGCGTGGGAAGCGCCGCGATCCTCCCCACGAAAGGACTGCGTTTATACACTTTTTCCTCCTTGTTTTTACCGTAAAATTGCCGAAAACCATTGCAAAGCAAAAACAAATGTAGTATAATAGAATGAGCGGATATGGCTTCTTTCGCACGGTCTGCGTTGATGCCATACAAAATTTTATAAGGACTTTAGTGAAAAAACGTTTTACCGATTTTTTGCTCAAGAGGAGATCATGATCAACAACAACCGTCCGGAAAGCGATCTTTCCACATCAGACTTTTTCTACCATCTGCCGGAAGAACAAATTGCACAAACACCCGCAGAACCGCGAGATTCTTCCAGACTGATGATCGTCGATCGAGAAACAGGAGAGATCACCCACCGTATCTTTCACGATATCATAGAATACTTAAATCCGGGAGATATCTTGGTCGTCAACGACTCCAAGGTCATTCCCGCCCGTATGTACGGAAAAAAAGAGGACAGCGGCATCGAGATCGAAGTTGTTCTCCTACGAGATAAAGGCAACGGCATCTGGGAATGCTTGGTGCGTCCCGGCAGACGCTGTAAGCCCGGCACTGTCATTTTATTCGGGGACGACCTGTTGCGTGCCAAAATATTAGAAAGCACACCGGAGGGAAACAGACTCATCAAGTTCACTTTCGATCCAAAGGAAGGCAATTTTTTTGCCGTTCTCGACAAAATCGGGCAAATGCCACTGCCACCCTACATTAAAAAGAAGTTAGAAAACAAAGACCGCTACCAAACAGTGTATGCCAACGACCTTGAAAAAGGTTCTGCCGCCGCTCCGACTGCGGGATTGCACTTCACGAACGAACTGCTTACCCGCATTGAAGAGAAAGGGGTAAAAGTGGTAAAGGTCATGCTCCATGTAGGACTGGGAACGTTTCGCCCTGTCAAAGTCGATCATGTCAAGGATCATGTGATGCACAGCGAATACATTACCGTCACAGAAGAAGCGGCAAACGCCATCAACAGCGCGCGGGAAAAAGGAGGCAGGATCATCTGCGTAGGCACGACCTCCTGTCGGACTTTGGAAAGCGCCGCAGACGAAAGCGGCATCGTGCACCCCATCGCGGACGACACCTCAATCTTCATCTACCCCGGTTACCATTTCAAAGCAACCGATGCCCTCATTACCAATTTCCACCTGCCGGAAAGTACCCTGCTGATGCTCGTCTCTGCCCTTTCTTCAAAAGAACTGATGATGAAGGCATATCAAACAGCAGTGAA
>CAZUWA010000028.1:0-18929 GCA_964623895.1 uncultured Lachnospiraceae bacterium
CGTAATATCTTCTGTTCAGTGTCTATCACCGAACGCTCAAGTATTCTATCATATAAAGCGCAATTTGTCAATACCTTTTTTGAAAAAAATCAAAAAAATGTACAATTTAATAAATTAACCACGAGATCAATAAGAGAAGGAGAAAATTGAAGAACATCGCCGCGAAAAGGCGATGTTCTTCTAAAACCATTAAAATCAAGCTTTGCCTGCGCAACCGAGAACATCGACGAGTTTGTGACGAACGAGTTCCTTGATATTCGCTCTTGCGGGCTTGAGGTATTCTCTGGGGTCGAATTTGTCGGGATGCTCATTGAAGAACTGACGGATGGTACCGGTCATTGCAAGACGCAGGTCGGAGTCGATATTGATCTTGCAAACAGAAAGTTCGGCAGCGTGACGAAGCTGTTCTTCCGGAACGCCGATCGCGCCGGGCATTTTACCGCCGTTCTCGTTTACCATCTTAACATATTCTTGAGGAACGGAGGAAGAGCCGTGAAGAACGATTGGGAATTCAGGCAGTTTTTTTGAAACTTCTTCCAGAATATCAAACCGGAGTTGCGGATTTGTACCGGGCTTGAACTTGTAAGCACCGTGAGAAGTACCGATTGCGATTGCAAGAGAGTCGCATCCGGTTTTTGCTACAAATTCTTCTACTTCTTCCGGACGAGTGTAGTGAGCATTGTCGGAAGAAACATTTACTTCATCCTCAATACCTGCGAGTGCGCCGAGTTCTGCTTCAACAACAACACCATGTGCGTGCGCATATTCAACGACCTTGCGGGTGATCTCGATGTTTTCCGCGAAAGGTTTGGAAGAAGCATCGATCATAACGGAAGTGAAGCCACCATCGATACAAGATTTGCATGTCTCAAAGCTGTCGCCGTGGTCAAGGTGAAGTGCAATCGGAATCTCAGGGCACTCAATAACAGCTGCTTCGACCAACTTTACAAGGTATGTGTGGTTTGCATAGGCACGCGCACCTTTGGAAACCTGAAGAATAACAGGCGCTTTTTCTTCTTTGCACGCCTCTGTGATTGCTTGAACGATCTCCATATTGTTTACGTTAAAAGCGCCGATCGCGTAGCCGCCTGCGTACGCTTTTTTAAACATTTCTTTGGTTGTTACCAGTGGCATAGTTCAAATCTCCTTTATATTAAGATAATTTTTCTTGTAAACATTATACAAGCAATTTTTGAATTTGTCAAGTGTATGCCACACTTTTGTAGGGATGAACAAACTTTTTTTTGAGAAATGTGTATTTTTTTATTAAAAAATAGTTGATTTTTTTGTGTTTGTGTGGTAGAATACCAACGATGTCGTTAAGAGTATTTAAAACTAAGAGGGATAAATGAAAATGTCGGCTTTAAAAGGTGCTTGTATCATCGGTCAATCCGGTGGTCCTACTTCTGTTATCAATGCTTCAGCATACGGTTGCATCAAAACTGCTCTGGAAAATGAAAACATTACCGCTGTATATGGTGCGTGCAATGGGATCAAGGGCGTTCTTAACGATAACTTGATCGATATGTCTAAGGAAGACCCCACTGAACTTTCCTACATGAAGTATACTCCTTCTTCTGCGCTCGGTTCCTGCCGTTACAAGTTGAAGGATGCTTCCGTTGATGATACCGACTACAAGAGAATTCTTGAGGTTTTCAAAAAGTACAATGTCCGCTATTTCTTCTACAACGGCGGTAATGACTCAATGGACACCTGCAACAAAATTTCAAAATTTATGCTTGCGAACGGCTACGAGTGCCGTGTAATGGGCATTCCGAAGACGATCGACAATGATCTTGCGGGTACCGATCACTGTCCCGGTTACGCTTCTGCCGCAAAGTATATCGCAACCTCAATGATGGAGATCTATCACGACGCGAGAGTATATGATACCGGCATGATCACCATTGTGGAGATCATGGGAAGAAACGCAGGTTGGTTGACTGCTGCCGCTTCTCTTGCGAATGTTAAGGGCTACGATGTCGATCTCATTTATTGCCCTGAAAATGATTTTGATCTTGACCGTTTTGTAGAAAAAGTTAAAGAAATCTATGCAAAAAACGGCAAGTGCATCGTTGCTGTTTCAGAGGGCATTCACGATGCGAACGGTAAGTACATTTCTGAGTATGGTAATGACCTTACAAACGCAAAAGACTGCTTCGGTCATGCGCAACTTGGCGGACTGGCTTCCTATCTCGCAAGCGTTGTAAAAAAGGAAACGAGCGCAAAGGTTCGCGGTATTGAACTTTCTCTGCTTCAGAGATGTGCCGCTCACTGTGCCTCTCAGACTGACATCGACGAGTCCTTCAATGTTGGCAAGACTGCTGTCGAAAAGGCAACTGCAGGTATTACTGATAAGATGGTCGGATTTACTCGTTCCTATGATGCAAACGGCAATTATGTCTGCAACTACGAACTTTTCGATCTGACCATTGTTGCAAATACTGAAAAGAAGATCCCTGCCGAATGGTTTAACGAGACCAAAGACGGTATGACGGAAGAATATGCAAAATATGCGCTCCCACTCATTCAAGGCGAGACACAACTTCCCAAAGAAGACGGTCTTCCCAGATTTGTAAGACTCAAAAAGATTAAAGCTACAATTTAACATGAAAACGCTCTTACAGAAAACTGCAAGAGCGTCGGACTGTCGAATATGCGGAATTTAACGAGAAATACAATCAGCGTGGCATTACCGCAAGGCAGAAAATGCGTGAACTCGTTGACTCCGATGTAATAAGGTAACAAAGGTGTTCAGCACGCTTTTTGAGGGGTGATCATGAGAGCGTATGTATAAGATTATTTGAATGATGTGGTGAAAAATCGGGGAATACGCTTTGACTTCGTGGCTTAGAGTTATCCCGATATCGACACCGAAGTTTTTATCTGAATTTTGCCGAATTTATCGCAACTTCGATTTTATGGTGAAAATTGGGTGATAAATTGAGTTGAAACAGGTTAAATTGTTCAGATTTCTCAAAACTGAATTTTAGCCGGATCCCCCCTTTGTTTATGCAGTTTTCCAGACCCTTGAAAATTAACAACGCGTTCATGCCAATCGCCACAGCATTTGGCGCAGAAGCAGAAAAATCATATCAATAAATAAAAATGCTACCACCGGGTAGCGAATGCTGAGCATTCGATTATACATCGTCAGGTCTTAGAAGATGTATGGTTGGGTGCTCATTTTTTAGGAGAAAACTATGAGAAATATATTATTTAATTATTTTAAGAAAGAAGAGATTATACTGTGGTGTTCTTCTGTAATTTTAATTTCAGTTTCCTTCGCTGTATTTGATCGAACTAATTATTTAACGCTCGCGGCATCTCTAATAGGTGTTACTTCACTAATTTTCAATGCAAAAGGGAATCCTTTCGGTCAATTTTTAATGATTATTTTCAGTATTCTGTATGGAATTGTTTCATTTCATTTCACATATTACGGAGAGATGTTGACATATCTTGGAATGACCGCACCGATGGCTGTTGTAGCGTTGATTTCTTGGCGAAAAAATCCATATCAAGAAAACAAAGCAGAGGTAAAGGTGAACAGCATAAAAAAGAATGAGTATATTTTCATGTGGATCACAACTGCTATTGTAACAATTATCTTTTATTTCATTTTAGAACATTTTGATACAGCCAATATTATACCAAGTACAATATCCGTAGCGACAAGTTTTTTAGCTGTTTATCTGACTTTCAGAAGAAGTCCGTATTATGCGATCGGATATGCCCTAAACGATATTGTGTTAATTGTTTTATGGATATTAGCTTCCCTTGAAAATATGACATATATTTCGGTCGTAGTATGCTTTATAGCTTTTCTTGCGAATGATATCTATGGTTATATGAGCTGGCGTGGGATGGAAAAAAGACAGGCTGCCCAATAAATAGAATTTCTAAAAGCAATAGGGACAAGGAGTTTTCAGACTTTCGACAAAGCAGATTTTCTAACCAAGAGAAATTCTGCTTTTTCATTATTATAATTGAAACAAATAAAGTTCAGTAAAATATCGAAAAAAGATCGTAAAAGGTCGGTATGACCTGTCCGTTTTCCTTTTCAACTTTTTTTACGAGGGTTGCGAGTTGTTCCACACCCGGCGCACCGTCACTGCTGACAAATTCGCCGTGTGTGTCGTTGATCATTAAAAAATGAATATCGGTGATCTCGTTCTTTTTTTACAGGATGCGATAAAAAAACAAGAGTGTAACCAGTATTAGAATGATTGCCGTAAGTTTTTTCATAAAAATCCACCTGCTTATCTTTTATTTTTTAAATAACTGCTTTACAAGCGCTTCGGCGGCTGCTTCGGGATCATCGCCGACATCCAGTTCGATATCACAGATCTCTGCGTTTCTGTATTCAAAATCGAGTGACATGATGCGGCGCATCTTGTCTTCAGCCGAAGCTTCTCTTTGCACGATGTTCAATACTACATTGCTCTTTTCACGGTTTGTAAATACCAAAACCGCTTTATTTCTGTATAAATTTTTGATGGTTACCGCACCGCAGATATCGATTGGCAGAACGGCGCAATGTCCTCGCTCAACGATCGGTGCAATTTCTTCGGCAGAAATACCGAAATAAAATTTGCTGTAAACGGTCGTTTCGACATATTTTCCCGAATCCCGTTCTTTGATAAATTGCTTTTCGCTTATGAAACGATATGCCTGTTCTTCTTCGTTTTTTCGCTTTGGACGGGTAGTTGAGGTAATCGGTTTTTCAATTTTTTTGTATTTGTCCGTCAGGACTTTAGCAATTTCTGTTTTAAGCGAACCGGAAGGACCGACAAGGCAGATCACACCGCCCTTGTTTAAATTCGGCGTCTTTTCGGTAAAGGAATTTCGCACCATTTCCACCAGATGCAAAAAGTCATCATAACTGTTGACGGACAAAAGTCCGGAGAGATAGGTGTTCCACGGCTTTCTAAACAGAACCGGATAAGCAGCTCTTGATTTTGAAATATTATGCGCGCCGTCATCAAGCAGAATATCTAACGCCATCACATCTTTTCTTGTACCGATGATGATGTTTTGCGGCGGAATTTCAGGAAAATCTTTCATTAGTCTCTCGGCTCTTGCACTCATGCAAGCAGCCGGAACTGCAGTGACAAAAAAGACATCTGCCATTTTGGAAAGTTCTTTTACAAATTTTTGCGCACCGGGAAGGATGGGCTGTGTTTTTACAAATTCAGGGTTTGAAAAGAGGGCAATACGCTCATCGGCATATCTTCCGAATTTTCCCCAACCGGTAATTTCATTGATGTTGACCGGCTCATCATTCGGATGATTTGCATTGACTATGGAAAGTGCGTAGGCATTACAATCGTACACTGTATCGTCTACATCCAAGCCGATGCGCAGTCTGTATTTTTTCATATATCTGTTACTCCTTGGAGCAAATTCTTTCGATCGATCTATTCTTTTATTATACCTCTTTTTTTGCTTTTGTCAAGATTGCAGAAAACATTCAAAGCCCTTATATCTTTTGTTTTTTACCTTGACAGAACTTGTCGCTTTATGGTACAATGTCTTACAGTAAATTGGAAATGAGGTGATGTGTATGTTTGAACAGGCAAGAGCATTGATTGAGAAATATAATCGAATTATTATCCACAGGCACAAGAATCCGGATGGGGATGCAATCGGTAGCCAGGTCGGAATGAAGAATATTTTAATGAAAAACTACCCCGATAAGGAAGTCTATGCTGTAGGCGATCCTGCCGGCCGGTATGCATTTATCGAGGATTCCGAAACGGACGAGATCCCCGATAGCTTTTATGAAGGCGCACTTGCCATCGTACTTGATTGCGGTTCTTCCCATTTGATCAGCGATACACGGTATACGCTAGCAGCAGAAAGTATTCGGTTTGATCACCACATTTTTTGTGAAGAGATCTGTACGCTTGATATCGTAGAAACCTCCTTTGAGAGTTGTTGCGGAATGGTGACTGCCTTTGCAATGGAGCAGGAATTATCCTTAAATGAAGTTTCTGCAAGGGCGCTGTATACCGGTACAGTTACCGATTCCGGCAGATTTCGGTATGACTGCACTTCTGCAGAAACATTCAAGCGTGTTGCCTTTTTGATGGAGCAATCGTTTGACACCGGAGAAATTTTTACAAATCTCTATGCGGATGAATATGAAAACATGAAGTTCCGCGCGTCTTATATATTGAAGATACAGTTTACAGAGAAAAAAGTCGCATATATCTACACCACACTCGATGAACTGAACGCTTCCGGAAAGGATGTTTTCTCGATTTCCAGAGGCATGGTCAATACGATGTCCGATATTAAGGGCAGCGACATTTGGGTGAATTTCACCGAAACGCAGACGGGCGTCTTGTGCGAACTGCGTTCTTCGAAATACAATATCAATCCCATTGCCGTCAAATACGGCGGAGGGGGGCATGCAAAAGCCAGTGGCGCTACCGTCAAAGACCGTACGGAAGCGATGGCTATGCTGAAAGATTTGAATGATATAATGGGGTGAGAAATGAATTCAGAAATAAAACAACAGATCTTAGATAAGATCAAGGAATATGATACAGTCATTATTTCAAGACATTTTCTTCCGGACGGTGATGCGATTGGCTCGACCAAAGGGCTTGCTGCAATCCTTCGTCTGACCTATCCTGAAAAGGAGATCTATGTAGTCAATGAAGACTATTCAGATCATCTTGCTTTTCTCGGAGGGGAAGATACGATCAATGACGGCAAGTATGAGGGGGCTCTCGGTATTGTAGTTGATACCGGCACTGCTGACAGAATGTCAAACAAAAAGATGGGGCTGTGCAAGGAACTGATCAAGATCGACCATCATGTGGATATCCGCCCTTACGGGGATATTTCATGGGTGGAAGAATTTCGCTCTTCTGCGTGCGAAATGATCGCAGATCTTTATGACACCTTCAAGGCTGAATTAAAAATTGACGTCAACGCGGCAACCTATCTGTATACCGGCATGGTCACCGATTCCGGTCGCTTCCGCTTTGAAGGTGTTTGCGGCGAGACGATGCGCCTTGCTGGGATTCTTTTAGACGTTGGTGTAAATACCGAGCGGCTTTTTGCGGAACTGTATCTTGAAGATTTTGAGTATCTGAAGTTTAAATCTTATGTCTACCAAAAGATGAAACAGACGGAAAACGGTGTTGTATATATCTATGTTGACAAAAAAATGCAAGAGCGATTCCATCTGACAGTAGAGCAGGCAAGTGCTGTTGTCTCCTCTCTTGAAGGAGTGCGCGGAGGGATCATCTGGGTGGCATTTATTGAAAAGCAGGACAATATCCGCGTGAGGCTCCGTTCGCGTTTTGTGTCGGTGAACGATCTTGCGCAAAAGTATCACGGTGGCGGCCACGATAAGGCAGCAGGTGCGACGGTATACAGCGTTAAAGAAATGAAGGCACTTTTAAAGGATGCCGATATTTTGATCAAGGATTATAAGGAGAATAACGAGGGTTGGATATGAAAATATTGATCACCAATGACGACAGTATTACCGGAAAAGGTCTTGAAATACTGACAAAATGGGCAATGAAATTTGCAGATGTGACCGTAGTCTGCCCTAAATACGAACAGAGCGGAAAAAGCCATGCTATCGAGATACATAAACCGATCGAAGTGAAAAAAGTGAATTACATCGATGGAGTGGAGGCATATACTGTTGATTCCGCGCCGGCGGATTGCGTTCGCTTTGCGACGCTTGGACTCAAAAAAGAGTTCGATTTGGTGTTTTCCGGCATCAACAACGGCTTGAATCTTGGCAGTGATATCATCTATTCCGGCACTGTTGCAGGAGTTGTGGAAGCAAAAAGACACAATATGAAAGGAATCGCTTTTTCTACAGAGCCGGGCGGCTTCGTGGAGTCCGCAGCAAAACTTGACGAGATCTATGCTTTCTTTCAAAAGCACGATCTTCTTTCCAAAGCAGATATTTATAATGTAAATATTCCGAGAGCGCCAAAAGAGATACGCATCACACGCGAAGGCGGCGCGTATTACGAAGATTTTTATACCGCGGCAGGAGAAGATCTTTATATGCCGAACGGCTATTGTTGTTACAAAGAGGGTAGAAATTTCGATCTTGACACCGATGCAACACTCGTTGGTGGTTACATATCCATTACTCCTCTGATTTTGGAGCAGACGAACGACACCGCATTTGAGGAACTGAAAAAACTGAACGGATCATAAAAAATCCGATGGTGCACCTTTCTTTCGGAGGATGTACCATCGGATTTTTATATTTCGAAGTTGTAATGTTTTGTATTGTTTGCGTTATTGCAATCAACTACTCTCATTTTCTTTCTGACTGTCTCACAACATATTCAATTGGATAACGCTATTGTTGCTTTCCGATTCCTTTATTGTATAACTTGTGTATTCCGCATTTCCAACAAATGATCATTCCGAAAACAGCACCTACAACGGCTTGCAGAATTTGATAAGGCAATTTTATAATGGCATATTCAGGCGTACTATAAATAAATGCTCTGCCCAGTGAATATCCAATAACCATAATTACAGCTCCCAATGTAACACCGATTCCTGAAGAGATTACAGGATGTTTTTTCAAAATATAGTGAGAAAACACCGAAATAACAATTGCTTGTAGTCCGTGTGTAACCAAAGAAACAAACATAGGAGTAGGATAAAAGAACAAATCGCCCAAAAACGCACCTACTCCCCCCACCATAAACGCTGCGAACGGGTCTAACAAAATTGAAGCGATGCATATGATAATGTCATTCATATAAAGGTGTCCGCCCGGGACAGGAACTCCAAACGAACTCATAGCCACATTAAGTGACATGAATATAGCCGTAGTACATAACCATAGTGTTGTTCTTTTTTTTGTATTTTTTTGCATTTTCATTTTTCTCCTTGCTATTTTGTTGAAAATATTATATAATACTAACTGATGATATACAATAGCCAGAATGGAGAAAAATGATATAGTCAGATGAATTACAAGATAAAAAAAGAAGAACGCCCGATCTATTTACAGGTATATGAGCAAATAAGAGATGCTATTATAGTTGGAGCATTTCCGTATAACAGCAAACTTCCGTCAAAAAGATTACTTGCCGATGAAATCGGCATAAGTACGATAACGGTGGAACATGCCTATTCTCTTTTATGTGACGAAGGATATATTGAAGCACATAAGCGAAGTGGATATTTTGTTATATTCAAGCCAACAGACTGTTTTGCTACTTCGGATACAGTACCTGCTTTGTCAGTAAACCATAAAATCGTTACGCCATCTTATCCAAATTTTCCGATTTCCGTTTTAAGTAAAACAATGAGAAAAGTGCTCACTGATTATTATGATGTGATTTTGGAAAAATCTCCGAATACAGGTTGTTTGGAACTGCGAAATGCAATCAAACAGTATCTTTTGCGTAATCGAGCAATGAGTGTTGAAGTTCAACAAATCGTTATTGGCTCGGGAGCGGAATATTTATATACGCTTATTATTGATTTGCTCGGCAAAGATAAAATATTTGCTATTGAGAATCCATCTTATGAGAAAATAGAACAGATTTACCGCACCGCTGGGGTAAACTATGAATTATTGCCCTTATCAAAAGATGGAATTGACAGCAAATCGCTTTCAATGTCAAGCGCCGATGTTCTACATACTACACCATACCAAAGTTATCCAAGTGGGGTAACTGCTTCTGCTTCCAAAAGATACGAATACATAAAGTGGGCTGAAAAAGAACATCGCTATATTGTAGAATCAGATTACGGTTCTGAATTTTCCGTATCATCACAACCGATGGAAACATTATTTAAACTTTCAAATTTCGATAATGTGATTTATTTAAATACTTTTTCAAAAACGATTTCATCTTCAATGCGTGTTGGATATATGGTCCTTCCTCAAAAACTAATAAATATATTTGAGCAAAAACTCGGATTTTATTCTTGTACCGTTCCCACGTTCGAACAGTATGTATTAACAGAACTATTAAACAGCGGCGATTTTGAAAGACATATCAATCGTGTGCGAAGAAGGTTAAGAAAAGAATTGCATAAATAATTCAAGATGTTGTTTTACCGTTTACTCCTTAAATACTAAAAAAACTGCCGTCATTCAATGGCAAATCTTCGCTCGAAATATTTTATCAAATAATACAGAAGGGAAACAACTTCTTTACAAAGCGTCTCCCTTAAGAAAAAAATTTTAATCATATTTCTTGAATGATATTTAAATGTGACAGGATATCAGACTGATTGCCTCCGGTGACGCGAATGATGATGAACACGCCATCATCGGCTTTTCGGATAAAATCATATTCATAATAACCGAATACACCGACATCCCCGGCATCATAAATATAGGTAACCGGTACACATTGGTAAAGTTCTCCTGCAATCTGTCTGGTAAAGGTATCAGAAATAGCATAATTTTCTTTCGTAAGTCCACTTTTGGTGTTTTCAATAAACTGCGATACATATTGCTCAATCCCAAAACTTTCATTTGTTTTTTCCATCGTGACAATGATGGCACAATAGTCAGAACTGATAACCATATCATTCAAAACATTATTTTGCGGATAGACAGCGCCGAGATCATTCGCAATTTCCTTGTCGGTATAAATATCAAAATAATCGTTTACCTCGATTTTAAAATTGCCGTATTTATTGTAGTAAACACGATCCTTCCACTGTCCGCGTGTCAACTTTCCACTTGAGCAGGCAGGAAGCAGGAACAGAAGAAGTCCCGCAAAAAATAATGCCGTAATTTTTTTCATAATATATTCCTTGCTTTTTATCATTATATTTTTATTATATCACAGAACAGAATAAAAGTTAATATTACTATTTCTTTATTCCGAATTGGGTATTTGCGTACGCCAAAGTCTGCTTGAGGGCGCAATTTTTTTGCACACCTGACAAGCGTAACTTGTGCGCATATGCTAGAATATCCGAAAAATGTTCGCTTGCAGGAAGTCCTGCCGCAAGAAGGTCTTTCCCGGTGACATAAGGTCTTAAAAGATATTCGTGATAGACGGCAAGACGTTCCTTCAAAAATTCATTATGCGAGATAAACGGCAAGGGAGAGATCATCCCCTTGCTGTCTGCATAGCAGAGAAGCAAGAGATCTTCCGGAAGGATCGATTCATCAAACAGGTGGTTCGTGTTTTTTACGGAAGATGCAGTCGCTGCCATCATGTTCGGCTTCATGTGAAGTCTTGTCATGTTCACAAGATAGCTTTCAAGGTGTTTTTCGGAAGAAAGCCGTTTGCAAAATGCTTCTACAAGCGGAATTCCCAAATTTTCATGGTCAAAGGCATGAGCATAACCCTCCTTATCAATTTGCAAAGCCGGCACTTTCCCAAAGTCATGCACCAAAGCAGAAAGCATCAACATAAGCGGTTCTTGCGCTTGAGAACGCAACTTCGCTGCCTCATCAAGCACCATCATGGTATGGGTATAAACATCTCCTTCAAGGTGGTATTTACTGTTTTGCGGAATGTCGATAAGCGCCTCTACCTCCGGAAACCAGCAGGAAAGTTGCTCCATATTGCGGAGCACCTCAAAGAAGACAGATGGCTTTTCCGCTAGCAAAAGCGCTTTTTTCAGTTCCTCAAAAACACGTTCTCTCGAAAGAGTTGAAAGGTCCATCTTACGACAGAGTTCAACTGTTTCGGGAGCGACTGAAAAGGAAAAACGTGCAGCAAACTGTGCGGCACGCAAGACACGTAACGGATCTTCCGCAAAATGACTATCGTGAATATGCCGCAGAACTTTCTCCTTCAAATCTTTTTGACCGCCGAAAAAGTCGGAAATCTGACCGGTCAAGGTATCTTCCATGAAAGCGTTTATCGTAAAATCTCGGCGTTCGGCTGCTCTTTTTTCTCCGATAAACGGGTCAACATCAATCTTAAAGTCGCGGTGACCGCGCCCGACCGCATGCTCACTTCTCGGTAGAGCAATGTCTACCGAACTTCCCTTGAGACTGTAGATCCCGAAACTTTTTCCGTATTCCATTCGTGTGCCGATGCTGTCCAAAATCTCTTCCAAAAGAGAAGGCAAAACGCCGTGTACTTCTACATCGATATCCTTGCTTTTAACGCCCAATAATTTATCCCTGACGCAACCGCCGACATAGTAGCATTTTCCTCCGACAGCATCTACCTTTTCGGAAATTAAAGCAACCAACTGTAGATCGTCCATTTGCCCCTCCTTTTTTCATTTTCTAATATTCTATCATATTCAGTAAAAATTGTCAACCTGAAAAGATATATCAAAAAATTGCAATGAGAGGATAAATTTCTTCATTTGGATTGACAAAAGTAATCAGGTTGTGGTAGAATAGGTACGCAATATATCATTTATGAGGGAAAGTATGGAAAGAAAGAAAGTTTTGATGATCGTCAATCCTCGTGCGGGAAAGATGACTTTTAAAAGCAGTTTTTATACTGTTGTCAAACGACTCTCTGATGCGGATCTTGATGTTACCGTCCACTTTACCACCGCACGCGGTGACGCAACGAATGAAATTGTAAAAAAAGCTGAAGCGACCGATCTTGTTATTGCTTGCGGTGGGGACGGTACATACAATGAATGTGTCTCGGGTATTTTAAAAAGCGGAAAAGACCTGCCGATCGGATACATTCCTTGCGGATCAACTAATGATTTTGCTGCCACGCTCGATATGGTCGGCACCCCTGCGCAACTGACCGAACGGATCATCAACGGAAAAAGTATCGCACTCGATGTCGGTCAGTTCAACGATCGCTACTTCACCTATGTTGCATCCTTTGGCGCTTTTACGGCAATCTCTTATGACACGCCGCAAAATCTCAAAAATGCTTTGGGACATTTTGCGTATATGCTGAATGTCGCAAGGCAACTCGCAAATATGCCGATCATTCCGATGCATATTGTTTCAGATCAAGTCGATCTGGAAGGCGAATTTGTATACGGCGGTGTGACCAATACCACCTCGATCGGCGGCTTTTATTCTTTGCCGGAAGACGATGTGGTTTTGGATGATGGGCAATTTGAGGTGTTGTTGCTTCGCGCAGTCAAGCCCGGTCAAGAATATACCGAGACGCTTTTGAAACTGGCGATGCGCAATTTTGACGATCCGAATGTAGTGTTTTTTCATACCGATCATGTGGTGTTTGAATCACCGGAACTGGTGGCATTTACTCTTGACGGAGAATACGGCGGTTCAAGGAAGGTCAATACAATAACATGCCTGAATCGCATGATCACACTAAGGGGATCGGATACATAGAATCGAAAGAACGGAGAACTTGGACATGGAGTATTTAGATCTTTATAATGACAGAGCCGAAAAACTGGATAAAACGATCCTGCGCGGCAACAGTATCAAACAAGGCGAATATTCGATGTCGGTCCACCTCTTCATCTATAATGACAAGGGCAGATTTCTTTTACAAAAGCGTTCGATGAAAAAGCGTTCGATGCCGGGGGTCTGGTCGGTGACCTGCGGTGCTGTATCTACAGGCGAAAACAGTCTTGAAGCAGGTGTTCGAGAGGCAAAAGAAGAGATCAACTTGGATATCTCTCCAGAACTTTTGCAACCGATTGCGCGCGTTAAGCGGCGCAGGAGCATGGTCGATATCTATTTTGTGAAGTATAACTTCGATCTTGCAAATTGCATTTTGCAAAAAGAGGAAGTAGATGTTGTCAAATTGGGGACGGCAGGAGAATTGCTTGCTATGATCCGAAAAAACGAAAACAGAGACAGCAGTTACCTGCTTGCAATCAAAAGGGCACTAAAAAAAAGGAAATTACTGTAAAGATATGCTCGCCATAAACTGTGAAAAATTAGAATTTTCCGTCGGCAGTGACGTGATCATTTCCGATATTACATTTTCTTTAAATGAGGGAGATCGCCTTGGAATCGTTGGGGTAAACGGTGCTGGAAAATCTACTCTTTTAAATCTGATCATTGGAAAATATTTAGCAACATCTGGCTCGGTCTACCTAAAAAAAGGTGCAACGATTGCAATGCTCGGACAGACAGATACCGTTTCCGGAACCTCTACTCCTTATGAAGAATTGCTGTCCTGCCGCAAAGATCTGATCGAAATGGAGCAACAACTTGCATCACTTACCATGCGCATGGATAGCGGTGATGTCGATGCGGAAAGAACATACCACGGTTTGCATGATCGCTTTTTAAGTTTGGGCGGTTACGAATATAAGAGCCGATTAAAGGGCATTTTGAAGTCGCTTGGTTTTACAGGCGAACAATGTGAAAACAGTTGCGATAAACTATCGGGCGGTCAAAAGACGCGGCTTGCACTGGCAAAAATTCTTTACCTGTCTCCCGATATTCTGCTTTTAGATGAACCAACCAACCATCTCGATACTGCAACACTGAGTTGGTTAGAAGATTTTTTAAGAAATTATAAAAAGACTGTGATTATTGTTTCACACGATCGATATTTCCTTGATCGAACGGTAGACAAGATCTTTGATATCGAGAATGGCAGCGGTAAACTGTATAACGGCAATTATTCTTCCTTTGTGGAGCAAAAAAAGAAGAATAGGGAAATTGAAGAAAAACACTATAAGAATCAGCAAAAGGAAATTGCACGCATCGAAGCCTATATTGCTTTGCAAAAGAGATGGAATCGAGAAAGGAATATTATTGCTGCCGAGAGCAGACAAAAAATGCTTGACAGAATGGAAAAATTGGATAAGCCGAAAAATGAACCCGGTAGTATCCGACTTTCCTTTTCAGCAGGCATTCCAAGCGGTGAAGACGTTTTGACTGTGACACATCTGAAAATGTCCTTTCCCGGAAAAACGCTGTTTGAAGATCTTTCCTTTGAAGTGAAAAAGGGTGACAGACTGCTGATCATTGGGCATAACGGTTGCGGCAAGTCCACATTGATGAAGATCCTTATGAACCGCTTGTCTCCTTTGAACGGTTCTGTTGGATACGGACATAATCTCACGATCGGTTATTATGATCAGGAAAACCAAAATCTATCGATGTCTTCTACTGTGCTTGACGAATTGTGGAATACCGATCCGACGTTGACACAAACAGCTGTTCGCTCGGCACTTGCGCTTTTCCGCATGACGGGAGATGACGTCGGCAAGAGTGTTTCCGTACTTTCCGGCGGAGAGCGTGCACGGTTGACATTTGCAAAATTGGTTCTTCGGGAGAACAATCTCTTGTTGCTTGATGAGCCGACCAACCATCTCGACATCTTGACCAAGGAAGTTTTGGAGGATGCGTTATCCGATTATGACGGTACGGTCGTAGCGGTTTCGCATGACCGATATTTTGCTGAAAAAATGGCAAATGCTATTCTTGACTTTGATGGTATCGATGGTAAACCTTGTTATTTTAAGGGAACATACAAAGAATATATGCGATACATCGAACTGCATCAAACGTATGCAGATACTCTGGCAGAGAAGGAGAACATCACCGACTCAAAGCAGCGCTATCTTGAAAACAAGAAAAATGCGGCAGAGCAGAGGAAATTAAAAAATCGTCTTGAAAAGGCAAAAAAGGAAGCGGACACGCTCGAGCGCCTTTTGGAAGAACTGGGGACGGATGAGATAAAATATGCTACAGACTATATGAAGCTTTCAGAGATCTCACAGAAAAGGGAAGAGCAGGAAGAAAAACTCCTCCTTCTCTATGAAGAGATCGAGGAACTGACTGCAAAACTTTCTATATAAACAAAAATGAGGCTTTTAAAAAGTCGTTTCGACTTTTTAAAAGCCTGTTTTTATTGTTCCATTTCAGTTCCGGTCTTAAAAACTTCGCTACGGTCGCGCACGAGGAGCGAAATACACCAAACTGCCGCGATACCGACTACGGTAAAGATGATCCTTGCAAGGAGCGTGTCCGCACCGCCGCAGATCCAAGAGACGATATCAAATTTGAAAAGTCCGATGCTTCCCCAATTGATTCCGCCGATGATCGCAAGAATTAGTGCAATTCTGTCTAACATATTGCATTCCTTTCTTTTCTGTGTTGCCAGTGAACGCTTTAAAAACGATCGCAGGCACTCATTTTATGAGCAACAATAGTATAGACCGATTTTTTGCAATTATGCAAAAATCCGCCGAAATATCAAATCTCGACGGATGTTTTTTTAATTATAAATGGTAATATTACAGTTGGATGCAGAGATCTCTATTTGCGGATAGTCCTCGTTCGCGGTATTTTCAATAAATTTTTCAGGTTGTACGATGCCTGCGACAGTGGTGATTCCTTCGCTTGTCTGGCTGTAATCATCATCCGGAATGTTTTCGATATTATAACCGTATAACAACCCTACCGTGGTAAAATCCATATCAATGGTGCAAAGGGCGCCTCCTGAAGAAATGGCAGTACCGAGCATTTCCTCGGTATAGATGCTTCCGTCTTCTGCAATATCCTTTTCGGTGATCAATTTTTTATTGACCATGCCTGTGAGACTGCTAAACTTGCAGTTTTTACTTTTGAAAGTACTCCCGTTTCGCATCGTGAGATCTATGGTCAAATAGTGATTGACAACGGTAGGTTTTGCAGGTTCTTCTTTGTCATTTTCTTCTGACACAGTGGAAGAAGAGGAGCTCGGTTCCGCATCGGGATCGTAGTTATCCGGATAGATGATCTCCGGATCTTTGAAGGTGCAGTTCTCAAAAATAATGTCGCTGTTATTCAAAACTACTTCGCAGTCGAGTGAGCAAGTCAGATTTTTGACGGTCACATTTTCGCAATTGACAAGATCCAGATTGATTCGGTTGAGAATGTCATCATCGTTTATGTAAATAATCACCTTTTTTTCAGCTCCAAGCGAAACATTATTCTGTCCGATATATTTGCGTAATCCGTGAAAATCAGCGACCAGATCGGACAGATAATCAAAGATCATCGCATCCTTGAAAACATTGGTGACGGTGATCACTCCTGCGCTGATCTCACATGCGTGCATTCCCGGACGGAAATTGTACATCATGACTTTCGACGTGGATTGTCCGCCGATGATCTCGACATGTTTGATGTCGGACAGCGAAACCGATAGTGCTTTTACGTCTTGCGTTACCTCTTTAGAGGATTCCTCGGTATAGATAGTGATAACGTCGGAAAAATCAACGGTTCGAACGCTATCCGCATCAATCTTTTCGAAATTTTCATTTTCAAAAGCAAAAATGCTGTCATTAGGATAGTTTTTCTCAGCACTGTTCATCGCAAATACGCAGGTGAAAAATCCTCCAACGGTGATAAACAGTCCAACTGCCATGGCAATAAGTGTAGATGGTTTCAATATAGTATTCCCTTATCCGTATTCGAATTCCTTTCAGTTAAACTTTTGTGCTCCGACGGTAGATCAAAACAACTAATTCCTTTAGTTTTTTAGCAACAAAGCGCAAAAAGACGGCTGTCTTTTTAATCAAGAGCGGAACTAGCTCAGTGATGCCGCTATACAGCAGTACCGAAAGGATCGTGGTTACGCCCGTTATAGTAATGCCAATGCCCAGTTCATATTGACCTGCAATTGCTTCGATGCCGTCCCCGGTCAGGATCAGACCGATACCGTACACGATCCCAACGATCGCCAAAATCGCTCCTACCGCAACCAACGCGATCAACAGTAATGCCATTGCACCGGCAACGAGCACGATTCCACCGAATAACGCCAAGAAAAATAAAACGATGATCAGTAGTAAGCATAGGACGACAGGAGAAAGCAGACAAGCGCAAACGATAAATATCGTTTTCTCTTTTCCGATTTTGGACGACTGTCCGAATTCAGCCAACGCAGGGCTTTCTTTCTTTTTCCGTGTCGGTTCTTTGTCCTTGACTTTTTCTTTTTTTGCAGATAATTTCTCATCGGCCTCAAAAATCGGCAACACATTTTCCTCAGTGTTGTTGATCTTTGACTTTTTATCCTCGTTCAACATATCTTCACCCGAAAAAATCCTTTCAAATTTTGTGTATTCGTCTCAAAAAAACTCTTGCCATTTTGAATAAAGCATGTTATAATCTCGATACACACCATTATTATAACAGAAAGATCAGAGAATTGCAAGATGAGAATGCGAAAAAAAAAGAACGGAACGGCAAGAATTGAGGCTTGTTCGGAATATCTTTACAAAACAAAAGAAGAAATAGATGATCTGCGCGCACAAGGACGCCTTCCTTGCCGACTGGAGATAGGATGCGGCAAGGGTGATTTTGCTGTTGTTGCATCGGAGCGCTATAAAGACGAACCGTATATCGCGATGGAACTCATTTCAGATGTCGCACTTTGCGCTATGGAGAAAGCAAAAGCCGCAAAATGTGATAACCTGCATTTTATCATCGGAAACGCTTCGAAATTGAATGAGTACTTCGAAAAGGGTGATGTTCGGGTCTTGTATCTTAATTTTTCCGATCCGTGGCCAAAAAAAGGACACGCTAAAAGACGCTTGACCTACCGGGGGTTCCTTGAGATCTACAAGTCAGTTCTGGCAGACGATGGAGTGATCTGTTTCAAGACAGACAACGCAGGTCTATTTGATTTTTCCCTTGAAGAATTTGAAGCCGCGGGTTTTGAACTCTCTTCTGTTACGCGCGATCTTCACAACAGTAAATACAATTCCGACAATATTATCACCGAATACGAACGAAATTTCTCGGAAAAAGGCTTTTCTATACACCGCCTCGAAGCACGCTTGAAGAAAGAATAAGCGGTAAACTAAAACATATAAACAAGCATAAAAAAGCAGGCATACTACCTTTTACAGTAATATGCCTGCTTAATTTTTAATTAGATGAAGACTTCAACGGTTAAATCTTCCCATTGTTTTGCACGAAGATATTGATCCGTTGACTTTCTGTACGCTTCCGCTTGGTCGAAATCGACTGTGAAACGGAAATTGTTCCGGGACAACCACCGATATGATTTTTGGGGGCAAACATTTTTGATTTTCGA
>CAZUWA010000029.1:0-4897 GCA_964623895.1 uncultured Lachnospiraceae bacterium
GTGGAACCCTGTCTTGCTCTGCCGGTGCCCTTCTGTCTCCAGGGCTTCTTGCCGCCGCCGGAAACTTCGGTTCTGGTAAGGGTAGACTGTGTACCCTGTCTTTGATTCATGAGATAAGCTCTCACTGCGGAGTGGAGAACAGCGCCATTTACTTCTGCGCCGAATACTTTATCGGACAGCTCAATGCTTCCGACTTCTGCACCCGCCATATTTACTACTTTCATGTTAGGCATGTGTGATCTCCTTTCCGCTTACGCTTTTACTGTGTCGCGAATGAATACGATCGCGCCGCGTCCACCGGGAACAGCGCCCTTAACGGCGATCAGATTCAATTCTGCATCGATCTTGGCGATCGAAAGGTTCTGAACGGTGACTTTTTCGTTACCGTACTGACCTGCCATCTTCTTATTCTTGAAGATTCTTGCAGGGTCAATAACGCCCATAGAGCCGGACTGACGGTGCACAGGACCTACGCCGTGTGTCATTCTCAGTTTGTGAAGGTTCCATCTCTTGATGGCGCCGGTGTAACCGTGACCTTTGGAAATTCCGGTAACGTCGACCTTTTCACCTTCTGCAAAGGTTGCAGCGGTGACGGTATCGCCCAATTGATAACCGGAAATGTCTTCAAGGCGGAATTCCTTCAAGTGCTTCTTGGTTGCACAGTTTGCTTTCTTAAACTGACCCGCCTGCGGCTTTGTCGCTTTCTTTTCATCAATAAAGCCTAGTTGGATCGCTTCGTAACCGTCGGTCTCTTTGGTCTTGATCTGAGAGACCACGCAAGGACCTGCTTCGATCACTGTTACGGGGACAACGTTCCCCTTGGCATCAAAGATCTGTGTCATTCCGATCTTCTTGCCGATAATACCCTTTTTCATCGTTTTTCCTCCTGTTTTAAGTTATTGGTTGGTGGGTCACCGCATGTTCGTCGCCAGGTAAGGACGGCGGGATTTCTACCAACATGACGAAAAACTTCGGCAGCGCCGCTTTTTCTCCAAGTCCGCTTGATCAAGACTTTACGGAAATTTCAACGCCTGCGGGAAGTTCGAGAGACATGATCGCTTCGATGACCTTCTGATCGGGTTTAACAAGGTCGATCAATCTCTTGTGTGTTCTTGTCTCAAACTGTTCTCTGCTATCCTTGTACTTGTGTACAGCACGCAGAATTGTAACGATCTCGCGCTCTGTAGGGAGCGGAATCGGACCGGAAACAGTTGCGCCGGTTCTCTTTGCGGTCTCTACGATCTTTTCCGCCGCCTGATCAACAAGGGTGTGATCATAGCTCTTCAGTTTGATTCTGACAGTTTTTGTTGCAGCCACTTTTTTGCCTCCTTATAATATTAAGCAGGGCGGGATCAAGCGTCCTTCTTTTCTTACCGCCCTCCCGGGTGTTTCCTCTCGTTTCCACGAAAAGATCCGGCATTCAACGAGGATGGGTTAATTCCTTGCGAAAACCGGGAAACACACCTTAAAGACATTCCGAAAAGAGAGCACTTTCTCTCATTTTCGCCCGTTCTACGGACATACTCCACGCAAATTCCCTGCACTATGCAGCAACCTTGCGCTTCATCGCACATCAAGCGGAGATATTATACTACAACATGAAGAAAAATGCAATAGGTTTTACAAAAAAATCTGCATATTTCTTTAAATTAACAAAAAATTCATAAAAACAACTATGAAAAAGGTTGACATCCTTTCCTTTCTATGCTAAACTTGTCATAAATTGAGAAAGCGAGGTGCCCCCATGAAGTCAACAGGAATGGTACGCCCAATCGACGCTCTCGGCAGAATCGTGCTGCCCATGGAATTGCGCGAACGGTTTGACCTAAAAACAAAGGATTCGCTTGAGATCTTCGTGGACGGCGACAAGATCGTACTGCGCAAGTATCAGCCTTCCTGTATATTCTGCGGCGAAAGCGAGGATGTCACCTATTACAGAGATAAGTTGGTCTGCAAAAAATGCGTGGAAGCGCTGAAATTGATCATCGGCTAACAAATTTGTTACCAAAGAACCTGCCCCCTTAGGGTACGGTTCTTTTTTCTGTTCCATAAAATCAAAAGGCGACCGCGCGCGGTCGCCTTTTGATTAAGATACGATCAAAGTATTCGTTATAGAAATTTTCCGTTCAAAAGTTCCAAGTCACTTTAGTGGGGTCAACGCTATCATTGACTTGCAAACTTCCCACGCTGACTTCAAGGAGATCCTTCTCTTCAAATTCTACAATGATTGCTTCGGGAGCTTGATAAACCTTTTCCATCTTGATATCCTCCTTCACAATTATGCATTATATGTTGCAGTATCGCTGACAACAGTGATCATATTACCGGTTGCATCGGGGGTAGTGCCGTACATTACCGCAGTAGCACCATCAAGTTCAACGTCAGCAGGGATGCCGGTAATTGAAATTGCGTAGTAGTAAACGCCGCCTTCAGCAGTAGCGCCATTAACATTTTTACCGACAACAGTGCCGGGCGTTGCGTTGCGAATCACTTTTCCGTCAGCCAATTTCACTTCAATAGTCAAGCCGCCGTAAACAAGATCATCAACAGCGATCTTGCCGACAACAGTCATCGTTCTGGTATCACCTGTGGTAGCAACTTCAATAGAGGGGGCAGCGAGGATGTTTGAGCTACAATAATAAGCAGCATTCCATTTCGATATAGCAGAATATGTGGTACCAGTACCGTTGGCCATTTTGTGATAATAAACGACCATCTCTTTATTCGGATATAAACCGCCAGAAGTCTTATAAGTAATTATCTTCTGTATATTTTCCATAACCGTCTCACTATAATTGGCATTCTTCAGAATAATTTTGCCGACAGTCGCTTCGATCACATTTGCATCAATGCTTGTAATCGTGGAAGGAATATAAAGCGAACTAAATGTACCAGTGATAGGGGAATCACCAAACGGATTTTCTTGCGCGATTGCAGTAACAGTTTGCCCCGCAGCGTTTGTGCCGGGAATCACAAAGTCTCCGCCTTCACCAACAACTGCATCAGCTTTACCTGTAGTCGGCGCCTTAGCCAAAACGGTGATAGAACCTGCAACAGTTGTAATATTCTCAGCTTTGACACGGTGTGTACCAAGATCGGTATCATCAAACGCAAAGACTTCAACCTCAGCAATAGAAACACTGATCGTGCCGGTTGTTTTATCGGGAACGCTGAATGCAAGGGTTGCGATCTGAACGCCACCAAACGCAGTCAACGCCGCATTTGTTACAATGCCTTTTCCTGATTCGGCAGTACAACCAGCCTTATTTTCACCTACATTGGTAAACTTCTGTGACGAGCCTTCAGTAACAACAAACTTATGTTCCGTTGATTCACCAGACTCAATAATAGCGCCACTAAACTTAAACTGCCACTGTCTCAGAATCGCGTCGGACGTACCGAGACCTTCTGCGTACGCATAAATCGGAACCAATGCAACACCGCCGGCTGCCGCAGATGCATTGCCTACTGTCAGAGTAACCTTTGCAGGCGAATCATCGTTGTTAACCTGATCAGCCGCAAAAGCACCGACAGTCAAAGTGGAAAGCAATAATAAGACAGCCAAAACAGTGGAAAGTATACGTTTTTTCACGATAAATCAATCTCCTTTTTTCGCAAATTTTGGTCCGTGTTTAAAATCAGTATTTGTTTGTTTACAAATTACGGAATTATATTATCACACAGCACTTTATTTGTCAATAATTTTCTTAATTTTACATTTATTTTTTTGAATCCTACAATACAGTCTCTTTCGTTCCGCGCTCTTTTTTGTAAAAAAACTCCGAACCATTCCTCCTAACGAAAAGGAACTCCGCCTTTTAATTGCCCTTTAAAATGATATTCTGCAACATCACGCAGTCGAAAATATCCACTTTCCCGTTGTCGTTCATATCCGCGGCACGACAAGTCAGGCTGTCAAGCGTCGGATTGATTATCTCTCCGCGCGCCAAAACCAGATCGAAAATATTGCACTTGCCGTCACCATTAAGGTCGCCTCTCACCAACAGGTGATACTCTTCCCCACCCGGCAAGCAGAGCCGCATACCGGTCGCAATACACGTTCCGTTCGCAACCGCAGTGCCGTCCGCACTACGCACGGTAATATAGTCCTTCTGATCAATCTTGCTTAACAGTGCACCGACATCTCCACCAAGATCTGCAAGAAGCACGTTCTTGTTTCCAATTTGCTCGCTTCGTAAGCTGTTTGAGGTCAGTTTAGTCGGATAGATCCCCAGTTTCAGTTCGGAAGAAGTTGCACCGGCATACAGCGTCGCAGTCTCCGCATACCGCTGATAGAAGACATATTCGCCATAACTGCTCAATGTAAAGACAGCAGAGCTCTGCCAGTTCTTCCCATCCAAACTGTACTCCATGCCGCTCGTTGCCTGCAACGTGACCTTTTTGTCCTCAACCTTCAAAACTTGCGGAGCAGATGCGGAAGCATTGGCGCCTTTGTCCGTCTTGACAACCGCTCCACCGCTCGATGCGCTCGCATGGGCAGTGTCAGTCTCTTTGTAACGAATGTAGAAGGTATATTCGGTAGCATAAGACAGCCCACTAAAGGTCGGCGAAGATTGCCAACTGCCGCTACCCATCCGATACTCACATCCTGAAACACTGTTCAAGGTCACCGATGTGGCAGTCTTCGATTTCACGGTCGGCGCCGAAGGAGCAGAGACTGTCCTCTTTTCGGTCGTCACCGTTTTACCCACACTCGTCGCACTAACATATGCAGTACTCGTTTCCGCGTACCGTTGGTAGAACGTATAACTCGTCGCAGGCGAAAGACCGCTGAAGGTCGGCGAGGATTGCCAACTGCCGCTACCCATCCGATACTCACACCCTGAAACACTGTTCAAGGTCACCGATGTGGCAGTCTTCGATTTCACGGTCGGCG
>CAZUWA010000029.1:4997-18205 GCA_964623895.1 uncultured Lachnospiraceae bacterium
CGCTGAAGGTCGGCGAGGATTGCCAACTGCCGCTACCCATCCGATACTCACACCCGGAAACACTGTTCAAGGTCACCGATGTTGCGGTCTTCGATTTCACGGTCGGCGCAGAAGGGGCGCTCGGCGTAACCTTTTCTTCCGTCTCAACTACGGTAAATTCACTTTTGAAAAAGGAACGGCTCTGCGCTGTATCCTTCGATTCGGCGACGACCAAATACACATATTTTCCAAGAGGAAGTGTTCCGAATATAAGATCTTTATTGACAGTCGTTGCAATATTGAAGGGAGAGGAGCCGGTATAACGCTTGGACTGTACAACTGCGCCATCAGAGGAGATCAAATAGCCCCAAACACATCGAATGCCGACGCTGTCCGTGATCGTTCCGGACAGGCGATGAGATTTTCCAACAGGGATCTCGTCTTTCGGATAGCTCTCCGGCTCGATTGTCGGTCCACCTACAGCAGAAACCACATCTTCCGCCGCCAAATAGCCGCCATCCGCCGCAAGGTAGAAGGTCTTTCCGCAGGAATTGACGGTACTGCCTGTCACATTGACACTCTGCCCTTTTGTAACAGAAATGCCATTGCTACCAGAGGAGCGGTAACAACTTTTATAAAGAACAGTGTCTTTTGCGGCGGTATATACCCCCGTACCCACATAACCGTTCACCGGTGTGAAAGTCTCTTCACCGCACTCCGTGCAGATATTGCCCAATTCATCTGTGTAACTGTGATCATCATGAATATTCTCGCCTTTGTTCCACGCATCGGTGAAATATGGCTCTTTGATGCGCATCAAAACAATCAGATCCTGCCAGTTCTCTATCAACTGCCCATAACTGTAGGTGGAAAGCACCACCCGCGATTTGTCAGTTTCGGGCGTTGCATTATCTAAAAGATGCAAAACTGTCACGCCGTCCTCATTTGCAGAGAGGAAAATCATCGAGTGTTGCGCACTGCCCGATTTTCCCTGCAACCAGTCGCCGAATTTGCCTTTTTGAAAGATCGCCTTGACGTTTTCCTCGGTAACTGCAGGGACATCCTCATCATCAAGTGAACTTTTCGAAGAAGCCACTCTTCCGATACGATCCATTTTGGTCTGTTCTGAGACATTACCGTAAATATTAAGATCATATCCGTTCAGATAATATCCGTAAATATACGCGGTCGCAAAACGTGCAAAAGCGTTACTGCCAAAATGCATGGCACCGCTCGGAACGGAAACCTCGTATGTAGACAACAGCGGATGATTCGCCACAACGGAAGAGATCCGACAAGCGTTGCATGCAATGCTGATATCACTGCACCCCGTTGTGCCGGCGGCGGTAAAATAAGGGGTATCTCCATAGGCAAGATCAAAAAGTGCAGTCAGTTTTTCCGCCATGTAACTATTGATGGTAAAATCGGACACCGAAGGACGGTCAGACGGTTCTTCTTCCGCTGTCAAAATACCGCTTTGAAAGATAGGCAACAACAGTGCCACCGTAAGCAATACTGCCATCAGTTTTACCGAGATCTTTTTCATAGCATGCACTTCCTTTTGGAATTTTTCTACATCATATAATAAATATACATCTATCTAGACAAATTATATCGAAAAAGCCGTGGATTGTCAATAGGTTTTGTCTTTTCCTTGACATAAAAATCGTTTTATGGTACAATATAAGTAAAGAAGGGAGGGGTCGATATTCGAATGAATGAATTTGAAGAAATCTACCGAAAGCATCATCAAGGTGTGTACGGTTTTCTCTTTAAACTTTGCGGAAACGCCCAACTCGCAGAAGAATTGACAGCCGAAACGTTTTATCAGGCGTTTATCAGTTTTCACCGCTATGACGGCAGTTGCGCCGTCTTCACTTGGCTTGCTGCGGTCGGAAAAAACTGCTATTTCAAATATCTGCGTAAGAATGTCGGCAAACCCGAAAGCATATCCGAGGAGATCGCTTCTGCCCAAACCGAAGAAGGTCTGCCGGACATCGTATACGAAAAAAAAGAAATGATCCAAAAAGTGCGTAATGCTCTTGCGACACTTCCTCAAAAATACCGCGATGTCGTTGTCATGCGCACTTATGCCGATCTTTCTTTTAAAGAGATCGGCAGAGCACTCAGCATTTCTGAAAATTCAGCCAAGGTACTCTACTTTAGAGCAAAAAATCGGTTAAGAGAGGAATTAAAAAATGAAGATCTCCTGTGAAATCGTAAAGGATCTGCTTCCCATGTATCAAGATAAAGCACTCAGCGAGGAAAGCCGTTTGATCGTCAAAGAGCATTTGAAAACCTGTTCCGATTGCAGAACCTATCGAAAAAGCATTTCCGCGGAAATCCAAAAGCAAGACGCACCCAAAGAATCCGCCGCTTCAAAAGAAGAAAACTATTTGCCCATTGCAAAACGGTTAAAAAAACGTTATCGCATTGAATTTGCCCTTCTTGCCGCGGCAGGGCTGGTTGCCGTAGGGATGGCGATCGTTACCATCGTGATGTCGAATAAAGACAAAAAAGACTAAAAAATGTTCCTGCCTGTATCGCAGGAACATTTTTGCTATTTCTTGATCGATCCGATAAATTCTTTTAAACGCTCGCAGGGACAATTCTCTCCAAACGCTTCAGCGGAAGAGCCGTCAAACGCTACCAAGCCCTTATCCATAAACAGCACACGGTCGGCAACCTCTGAAGCGAATGCCATCTCATGGGTGACAACGACCATGGTAAGGTGTTCGTTTGCAAGAGAACGAAGGACATTCAAAACTTCCACCGTCAGTTCCGGATCCAGCGCAGAGGTCGGCTCGTCAAAACAAAGAATATCCGGTGAGAGCACCAGCGCACGCGCGATCGCCACACGTTGCTGTTGCCCGCCGGAAAGCTGACAAGGATAGGCATTCCGCTTTTCAGTTAGTCCGACACGAGCAAGCAGATCGGTCGCCTTGTCTTCGATCTCCTGAAGGATCGCTTTTTTGTTTGCCTTGTAGTCCGTCCGTTCCTTTGCGAGCAATTTCGGTGCAAGGCAAAGATTTTCAAAGACGGTATACTGCGGAAACAGGTTGAAATTTTGAAACACCAGTCCGAAATGCCGTCTTTTTTTCCTAATATCCGCCTCAGAAGTGTGCTTTTTGTCGGATGCGTCAAACAAAAGCTCACCGTCAAGCAACATTTGCCCCTCGTCCGGTACTTCAAGAAAATTCAAACACCGCAAAAGTGTAGTCTTGCCACTGCCGGAAGATCCGATAATCGCAAGCGTTTCCCCCCTCTCAAGGGTAAAATCTATGCCATCTAACACTTCAACTTTATCAAACCGCTTTTTGAAATTTTTAACTTCTAATAACGACATATTTCCTCCGTTTACACCTTGAAATAGCTGAGTTTCTCTTCTAATTTATTGAGAAGCACCGTTAAAATACCGCTGAACACCAAATAGTAAACGCCGGTAAAGAAAAGCGGCCAAACCGCGCTCTTGATCCCGTCAGAGCCGGTCAAAAAGTTCTCTCCGGCATAGATCAATTCTTGGAAAGCGATGATACGCGCAAGCGAAGTGTCTTTCACAAGAGTAATGATCTCATTAGACATCGGCGGAACGATACGCTTGATCATTTGCAACAGCGTCACCTTAAAAAAAGTCTGCGTTTTGGTCATGCCAAGTACGCTTGCCGCTTCACTCTGCCCCACAGGGATTCCTTGGATACCTCCGCGGTAAATCTCTGAAAAATAGCAGGCATAATTGAAAACGAAGGAAATGACCGCTGCCATAAATCTGCCGTTCTCAAACATCCTCCACGGAAATCCTCCCCCGAACAAAATGCCGGGCACATAGAAAATGATCATCAATTGTAACATCAACGGCGTTCCGCGCACGACCCACACCACCATTTGACTCAACCAGCGAAGCGGCTTAAATTTGCTCATTGTGCAAAGAGAGATGATCAACCCCAAGGGCAGCGCGCCGATAAGCGTCAGACAAAACAATTTGAGCGATTGCAAAAATCCAATATTCAACGCTCTGAAAACGATCGGAAATTGTTCAATAAATTGTTCCATAAACACACCTGTATTCCCCGCATCAAAAGCAGAGGGCGTTATCGTCCCCTGCTTCCGGTCGGATCGTAATTATTTCTGTTCAATCACAGATTCCTGTGTACCATACTTGGTAGCGATCCTTGTGATCGTACCATCGGTCCAAGCAGTCTTGAAAAACTCATTCAGTTTTTCGGTCAGATCAGAGCCCTTTCTGAAACCGACACCGTACAGTTCGGAATTCAATTTTACTGTTGTGCTCAGTTCCTCGTAACCTGTTCCTTCGCCAACCATTGCGCCTGCCATCAGCGAGTCGATGATCGCAGCGTCAGATGCGCCGGATTGAACTTCCATCAGCGCAGACGCCTGATCCTTTACTTCCGTGAATGAGTAGCCGTTGGCTTCCGCCATCTCCTTACCGGCAGATCCGGTCTCTACAGCAAACTTCAAAGTTTTGCAATCCTCGGCGGTCTTGTAGTTCTCAGCAACATCCTTCTTGACGATGACCACCTGCGCATTGTTGCAATAAGGATCGGATACAGACATCGCCTCCTTAACATCATCAGTCAGCGTCATACCATTCCATACGCAGTCAATTGCACCGGAATCCAATTCCATGACCTTCTTTTTCCAGTCGATGATAACAAATTCCGCTTCAACACCGAGAGACTCCGCAAACGCCTGTGCAAGCTCCGCATCGAAGCCGACCCACTTTCCGTCTTCCTGATAATCCATCGGTGCGAAATCCGTAATACCGACAACCAATTTGCCTTTATCTCGAATGGTCTTTAAGTCGCTGTTATCTGTTGACGAGCAGGATGCAAAACCTGCAAGAAGTGTAGCACACATCAGAGCGGTCAGCATGAACGCGGTCATTTTTTTCATTGTGTTTTTCATTGTTTGTCCCTCCGTTTTATTTCGGTTGATTTATGATGGCATCATTATATCACAGATGCTTTAGTTTTGCAATATGCTAACATGCTAATAAACTAAAGCGTTCCTTGAAATTGTTGTTTATTTTCAACAAATCAATGAAAAATAAAGCGCATTTCAATCGGTATAAGCATATTTCTTCGCATTTTTGTGTCAAAAAACGCACAACTTACTTTTTTGATTTTTCGCTTTCAGATCAAAAGAAACAAAATTTAATAAAAAACAAGCAATTTAACGGTGCTTCAAAGTCAAATGATTTAGCAAAACAGCATCAAAAAAAGGGACCGCATTTTACTGCAGTCCCTATCGGTAGAGCGTTCTTCAACCGTTCAAAGTATAATCGATCCCACTGACATCGCCTTCATCGGAAATACGGACACGCAAGGTCATACCATCCTTTTCGTAGCACTTGTAACTTCCCTTTACGGTGAAATCACTGCCGTAGAGTGTTTCCACCTTGCTTTCCGAATCGCCGATCGAAAGTCCCTCCGGTGTGGAGAGAAGATCGTTAAACAGTTTGATATAGTAGACATATTCCGCACCGTCTTTGCTGTACGTGGTCACGGAAAGGTTTGCATACGTATAGTTCTTGTCCTGTGCGCCCTCAAAGAAGCAACTTGCTTCCTCGGTAACAGTACAATCCTCTCCAAGCACAGTCTTGACATCTGCGATCGAACTGCCCACACCGATCGTTTTATCTCCAAACTGCATTAGATAACCTTTGGGCTGTACAGGCGCTTCGCTCACGCTTGAACCACCGTCCGTCGCACCGACTGTCGGCTGCACGGAGGGCACTTTTTCCGTCGTATTGTCTTTTCCGCATCCTGTCAATGTCGCAGCAAGTAGAACTGCGGCAAGCAGAAATGTAACCCGTTTTTTCATCATAACATCCTCATTTCTTAAATTCTTCCGGTAGGGGCGTATCGGGCGTTGCGGGATACAAACTCATATCCCTATTGAAGCAGTTATTCATCAGAACCGAAACAGCATCCATCTCGGCATCGGTAAAGAGTAAGAAAGGCGAACCGTCTCGGTAATTTAACCCCGTCTTTTCCTCCAATTTCTTCGGCGACCGAGGCGAGCAATCAAAATGATACCATGCGCCGTACACATAAACCATGCTCCAGTAGTGATTTGAATCCCCTTCATAATTGGGAACTTTGCGGACATCAATATTTTCAATTCCCGCAACGGTCAAAAGCAATTTCGCCGCAGAATAATAAGTGAAACAATCCCCCATGCCGATCTTGCCCGTCAGTACCTTGTATCCGGTGCCGATCCAGTCTTTCTTTTCAGACGTGCCGCTGTAACCCAGTGTCGACATCACCCACCAGTAGATCTTCTTGCACTTCATATAATCGGACAAGGTATCACCTCGACCATTAAACACCACTTCGTTTAAAAAAACTTCTGCAAAAGCGTAAATATTCTCGTCAGTCTCCGATGATGCACTATCCTCTACCACCATGTACATCACCTTGAGCGTTCCCTTATTCCCTGAAGCGTCGGTAGCGGTATAAATAACCGGATAGGTCCCAATGACATTCAGATTTACCGCAGAAGCATCCACCTCAAAACCAAGCTCTACGCCGGAATTGTCCGTCACGGTAATTCCCTTTTTATAGGAAACAGTCTCCCCGAGACAAATAGTACGTACCACGCCGTAAGAAGAGGTGATCGTTGGCGGCACAGTATCGACTATGATCTTCACCTTCACCGGAATCTCCGCAACATTTCCTTTGGCATCAGTCAACACAACCGTCACGACGATCTCTCCCAATTTTTCGCTTGATGGCTGTTCCTTAAAAGTGAAGGTCACATTCGATCTGTCAAAAACATCCTTCACCAACGCTTCCGGTTTGATCACCCCGCCCTGAACGATCTCAACTCCCTCCACCGGCATTGCCGTTGGAGCGGTGAGGTCTGTTACATAAAGAGTTGTAGTATAATTCTTTCCCGCACACAGGATCTCGATGCTGTATTCTCCCTCCACTCCGTAATCGATGCCGGTGATATCAGTTACAAAACTTGCATGAACATTTGTACGCTTCAAAAAATCTTCAATCGTTACTTTTCCGTCCAAATCTACAAACACCGCACTCTTAATTGGATTGCTCTCCGGTTCATCTGCGCCGAACAGCGCAGTATCCAAGTAAAAGATTGCCGAAACGCAACCGTTATCAATATAAATACGCAATTCCGTCCCCGACAAAGTGTAGGACAAGTATCCGGAATCGTTTACAGACGCCTCGCCGTAAACTGCGGTCACCCGCTGTATTGTAGCACCAACAGCAATTCCTTCGGTCGTCGCAACAGAAGAAGCCGTCAATTTTACAAGCACTAATTTTCCGCTGTCTTTTTCTACGGCAAAAACAGCATCTTTATCAGCATAATACTCAAAAGTAACCGCTTTTCCACTCAAAACAAGCTGATCTTCCGTCTTTTCGGCATTCGGCAACGCGGATACCGCATCACTGCCCATCATGCCAATCTCAAAAGCATATCGATCATACTGCAATATAAATTCGGTCAAAGGTTTCTGTTCTGTAGCGGATGGCGATCCACTCGAAACTTCAGAGGGGATCAACATCGTACTCGCCGAAGCAAAGTCGTCCGACCGCTCGGTATTCTCAGTATTCAAACTGCTCGTTTGACATCCTGTCAAAAGTAGCAACGCCGCTAACAGACCTGCTGCAAATCTGACTGTTTTCAAGATCCATTCTTCCTTTCTTTTAAAAGCTATTTTTTCTCTCCCCGAACGTCACCGTATTTTTCAAAATTAGCATATTGACGTTCCTTTTCCGCTTGATACAGCGCTATCTTCTCTGCATATAATTCCGAAGTACGATCTTCCAAACGTCGATCGGATAAGGAAAGTTCTTTCCTAAAGTAATTTCCCAACCATTTGCCGACCTTTTCAGCGCCGGTCAAATTGAGATGTAATCCCTTGTCGTAAGTATCCCCGTAAAGATCCACCCCAGTTTCCTCAGTATTTTCAAGCAGATTGATATAGCGCAGACCGTGCTGTTTTGCATAATCCTCAATCTGCTCTTCCCACTCCGGATACCAAACTTCTGCCACACTGGGCGCCTTCAAAAGGATGAATTCCACCCCTTTTTCTGCGCAAAGGGTACGCATTTTTTCAAGATATTTCCAAGCATTTTCTCCGAAGGAAAAGTCATCCGGTTCTCTTTGCGCCATTAACTTGGCATCCACTTCTTCCTTTGTAGTAGGCAGACAATCTACGCGCATATAGTAACCATTATGTGCCACCTTGTCCGATTTCAAGAAATAGACAAAGTCATCTTTTTCCAGTTCTGTGATACGGGAATGATATCGAAGCAACGGGAAAATATAATCAACAAACCGCTCGCTTTCAAGCATCGAAGACTTGACGGCATTCCACTTACTGCCCGACCAACGCATCCCGTCAAGGGTAATACGGTTATACGCTTCCCGCTTTTCGGCAGATCCGGTACTCTCCGGCGTGTCGTACTTCATTGCAAGCACACTGAAGACCGCCGCTTTCGGCTGCTCTTTGTTCAGCATCTCCTCCAAAAGGTAGTAGGACTGCCAAACTGTCTGTTGGGGAGATCCGCGCAGATAGCAGGTCACACCCGCTTCTTCAAACATGGCAATGGGCGAGATATTTTCATAGATCTCGCAATCCCCTACCATCACGATATCATGATCTTCCGTTTCTTTATAATATTCTGCAATCAGTGCGCCTTCCGTCTCTCTGCCCATGTATTTTGGCATCACCAAACGTTGCGCCGCCGCAAGAACGATGACGGTCAAAAGGCAAATGCTGACCGCCGCAATTATTTTCTTTTTCATGCCAACTTCTCTTATAAATTAAAACTGCGTATAAATAAACGCAGAAGCATTGTATCCCTGTCCGTAAGCACCGAACAAAAGAACGATAACAATCATTACCGCAGTAGCTCCGTAACGAAGGAATGGTGACCAATTTACCGTTTTCTCTCTGAGTGGGCGCTCTCTGCTTGTCAAACTGACAACAATCACTAAAGCGATTGCAAGTCCAAGCACAATATAGTCTTGTGCACCAAGCCCAAGTTTCGTCCATTTGTCACCAAACAGTTCCCCGAAATTGAAGACCGTGAACATCGACCACAATTTTTTCGCCCAAACCGAAACGTGAGCGAAAAGGTCAGAGGAGCGGATAACATTCATCAAAATAAAAGTGCGCAAAACCCGAAAGATCGTATAACCAACACTGTCCTTCAGTTTCGGAAAGCGTGCATAAAGTTTTGTAGCAAGCGGATCAATCTCCTCCGAAAGGACGATTACCGCGCAGTTGCTCATCCCCCAAACGATAAAATGCAGCTCAAAGCCATGCCAAATACCGGTCAAAAGCCATGTGACAATGGATGCAATGTAAACAGGCAATCGCTTTCCAAAGCCATCACCGAGCGTTTTTCTTGATTTTTTGACCAACTTGAGCATCGGTGTGGACACCGAAAGAGGATAAAAAACATAGTCCTTCATCCACTCTCCGAGTGACATATGCCATCTTCTCCAGTATTCCGCAATACTTTTTGAAAGATACGGATGGTCAAAGTTTTCGCACTGTTTGATCCCGAAGATCTCGGAAATACCGATAGCAATATCAATTCCCCCGGTAAAATCGCCGTAGATCTGAACAGCGTAGAAGGTGATCAAAACAAAGAACCAAACGCCGTCATATTCCTCCCCCTTCAGCGTTCCGATGGCAGGCGCAATGCGATCAGCAATGACTAATTTTTTAAAAAAGCCCCAAACCATACGCTGTGCACCCATGTAAAACCGATGCAAATCAAAGGAATGCGGTGCAAAATAACTGTCCGCCACTTTTCCCCAGCGATTGATCGGTCCGAGCAAAAGTTGCGGAAAATAGCAGGCAAACAGAGCAAATTTAAAGGGATTTTTTTCGGCAGTAATTGTACCTCTGTAAACATCGATGAGATAGCCCATCGACTGTAACATATAGTAACTAATGCCGATCGGCAGTGCCAAACTTAAAAAAGATAGCGAACTGTCTTCAAATAGCGGGCGAAGAGCATCGAGCAAGGCCGCTTTACAGAAAAAAAGTATGCCAAAGTTGAGCACCAGACAAACGATCAAGACCGCTCTGTTTCCTCGCCTGATCTTTGCCTTATAGTCCTTTTTCTCCTGTTTTTCGATGTCTTTATGCAATGAAAGCCAAAGGCTTTGCCGCTCGATCCGTTTTCCGATAAACCGTGCCGAAAAATAACTGCTGGTGACGGTCAACAGAAGAAACGGAAACAACTTTACCCCGGAAAAAAGATAAAACAGCAAGCTTGCTACAAGTAACAGCGACCATTGTGCCTTCTTTGGCACAAGAAAATACAGGAGAAATACCACTGCCAAAAATGACAGAAAGGTAACGCTTGTAAACGTCATTTTAATCCTCTAAACTGTGGATAAGTGCCATAATGGCTGTAGCGGAATTGAAATTCTCCGGTATGAGTTTTTCCGCGGGAATGGAAATATCAAATTCCTCGCTGATCTCGGCAACCAAAGTCACAATATCAAACGAATCGAGGATGCCATCATCGATCAATGTGTCACAAGATTCATAATCAACATCCTCATGCAGTTCTTTTAAGATCTCAAGCAGTTTATCCATTGTGTATACATCCTTTCAAAATATGATCAGTCTTTTTGCTCGGCAACTTCCTTTAGAAGCCGTCTGTCGATCTTGCCGTTCGGAGTGAGCGGCATAATTTCAAGTTGTTCAATACGGTTGGGAAGCATATATCTCGGTAACCGCCCTCTCAAATAGCCCGTCAAGGATGCCTTGTCCACATCCCCGACGTAGTATAAGACGATCTTGCTGTGCAATTTGTCATAAACTGCACAGGAGGTACGCACTCCCGCAAACATAGAAGCGTTGATCTCGATCTCCCCCAATTCGATACGGTGTCCCATATGCTTGATCTGGTTGTCTTTGCGAGAGACAAAGACCAATTCTCCAAAGGCATTGTAGCACCCGATATCACCGGTACGATAAATCAGTTCCGGATAACAGTCGTTGAGCGGATTCTGTACGAACACTTCACCGGTCTTTTCAAACTGTTTATAATATCCCATCGTCAGTGCCGTGCCGCGAATACATATTTCGCCCGATTCCCCGGGTGCGGCACGGCGATTTTCCTCATTCAAAAGAAGGATCTCGGTGTTCTTAAAGGGCTTTCCGATGGGCAAAACATCCGTCTCCTCAAAATTGCGGTTCACATGATAGTAGCAACTCATACCGGTCGCCTCGGTCGGACCGTAAAGATTGGTAAACTTCGCATCCGGCAAGGCGGCACGCCAAATATTAAACTGTTTGATCGGAAAGACCTCACTGCCGAAAGCGACCGTCCTGAGGTATTTTGGAACCACAGTATCAAAAGTTCCAAAAGAGGAGATCATCGTCAAAGCGGAGACCACCCAGCAAACCGTGTTGATGCGATGCTCATTCAAAAATTCCACCAGTTTTACCGGAAACATGAAGAGACTTTTAGGAACGATGTAGGTGGTCGCACCGAACTTCATTGTCGGATACAATTCTTTTAAACAAGCATCAAAATAAAAGGGAGACTGATTGCCAAACACTGTCTCCTCAGAAAAAGACAATGTAGCAGACAACGCTTCAATATAGTCAATCACCGAACGGTGACACGCTACGACCCCCTTCGGAACACCTGTAGAACCGGAAGTAAAGACCACATACAGCGGATCTGTATCAATATGATTATTGCGCACCTGTGAAAGCGCCGCTTCATCAATTTCAGACTCGATCATTTCTTCAAAAAGATAGATATGCGCCTTGACATCCGGAAATTTATCCATTTGCATTGCAGTAGAAGCATCACAAATAATGCCCTTCGGTTTGAGCATATTAAGGATCAGTTCAATGCGAAACAAAGGCATTTCCTCATCTAACGGCACATAGTAGTTTCCCCCGTAAACGCAACCGTAAAACGCCGCCACAGCATTCGGATGTTTTTTCATAAAGACCACCACCGGCTGTCTGTAAATACCATCATGAAACAAAACAGTACCAATGGCGCGACTGTAGCGATAGACCTGACTAAAAGTCAAGCTGTCTCTTTCATTGCAGTACGCCGCTTTGTCCGGCAAACGAACCACAGTAGATTCCAGATATTCAAGAACATTATTTTGCATGATTCATCCATGATCCTACGATTTTTTGTCTTCGTAAGAATCCTTTCAAAAGTTTTAAACGGTCTTAGCAGGTCTTCAAAAAAGTAGACCACATTTAATAGGTTATCAATTCTTGATATTTCTTTTTCACGGAATAGCCACACACATCCAAAGATGCCTTTGCGAGAACATCTAAAACATCAATGTACCCTCCTCCGAGAGTACCATTCCGCTTGGCAATTGATAGTTCGGTACAGCCAAGAATGATAACTTCAGCCCCTTTGGCACGAAGTTGACCTGCAGCATACTCAAAATCAGTCAGATCGACAGGCATCCCTGCCTTGACGTTATTGTAGATCACCGACATTACTTTTTCCTGTCCATCAGTGTTTGGCAAGACGGATCTGATCCCATACTCAGCCAACCGTGTAGCAAAAACACCGGACTTTAAGGTACCATCCGTCGCCATTATGCCTGCAATCTTCACGCCACGTGTAACAAGGCAGCGTGCCATTTCATCAATCGGATGCAGGATCGTTGCGGGGATTTCCTTGACAAAGCGATCGTAAAACGCAAAGGCTGTCACACAAGGAATGGCAATCGTTGTAAAGCCGGCAGTCACGAGGAGATTTCCCGCCTTGATCAGTTCGGGGACCGGATCATCCGCGCCCTTTTTAAGGATAAAACTTGTGCGATCAGGAATTTCCGGATGGCTATAAATGAGAATATCGGGATGCTCCTGATCGATCTTTGCATCTGCCATCGAAATGAGCAACTCATAAAAATACGCAGTTGCCAAAGGTCCCAAACCTCCGATCACGCCCAATCCTTTTTTCATTTTTTCACCTCATGGTAAGGTATTTCCAAAATTCTTTAATATTATAAAACAATTCATACAAAGAATACAGCAAAAAATGGCTATTGTCAAGAATATTAAAACAAATAAATTGTGAATTTTATATATATATATATATATACAAATGTTGATTAAAAATATACAAAATGTAAATTGAATAGAGTTTACGAGCGGTTTTAGAAACAAAAAAAAGACACCGTTAGGTGTCTTAAAGAGAGTCAGCACTGACCTATTTTCCCGG